>DASTHG010000189.1:0-13067 GCA_035718325.1 Gemmatimonadales bacterium
AATGCGAAGTTCGAATCGGCAGCCGCGGCGATACGCTTTGGATTGGCGGGGTCCTTGATGTCGAGGAGCACGCCGTAGCCCGCGCAGGCCCCGCCGGCGATCCCGAGCGCGGGGTAGACGGTGATGTCGTGGCACTGGACCGGGCCGGGTTTCGGGCCGGGGGGATTGTTCGCGCTGACGATCTTGTCCACGATCGTCTGGAAATTGGCGCGCAGCGCGGCGCTGTCGGCCGCCGTGGGGGCGCCCGTACCGCCGCGCGCCTTCACGAGGCTATCGAGCTGCCGCGCGACGAACCGCGGCCCCGCAATCTGCTGCACGCCCTGGATGACGGCGGTATACGCGCCCGTGGCGCGCGCGCTGTCGGCTTCGCGGGCGGCCTCCGCGACGTCCTCAGGAGCCGGTCCGTGTGCCTCCGGCCCGACGAGGCCGGCCAGGATCGGCGGTTTGTTGACCACGTGCGCCGATTCCGGATGCGCGAGCGGAACCTGGATCACCTCGATGCGGAACAGCTCGCTGTTGGGATCCTTGTCGGGAGTCATCCCCGAGCATCCCGCCAGCTCGCTGGCCGGCCGGACCGGCGCCCCGCCGGACACGTAGATGTAGACGTTCGCCGTGTCGGCGGGCGAGGTGACGAGCGTATGCGTATGCGAGCCGCGGCACGTCTGCACGGCGGTGAGCTGTTTGGGGTGCTGAATATCCGAGATATCGAAAATCCGGATGCCGCGCATCCGGTCGGCGCTTACGGTGTCCTGCACGCCCTGCGTGCCGCAGTCGAGCCGGCCGTTGAAGTCCTCACCCGAGGTGAACAACAGATTGCGATACACCGACACGTCGTTCTGCGCGTCGGGACAGAGGAAGGACGTCACCAGCGTCGGGTGCTCCAGCTGCGCGATGTCCCACACCTGGATGCCGTGGAAGTTGCCCTGGATGACGTAGTGGCCGGTAAACGCAAGGTCGGAATTGAGGAACCCGAAGTTACCCGGATCGGTGGTGTCGGTGAAGGCAACGGGCTTCGGCGCTGCCACGACGAGCTTGAGGTTCCACGCCGCACTGGCGGCGTTCATCCACCCGGCCCGGAGACCGACCCGCGGGTCGGGACTGGGCGGAGCGGCGGAGGCGGGGCCCTGCCCGGCCGCGCCGGCGGCCAGGGCGAACACACCGATGACGAGAGGGGTGAATACGGATCTCACAAATCGCTCCGATGAGGTTGAGGTATCCGGTCGACAATCTGATCATCGCCCAGCTCTTCGCAAAGGGCCGTCAGATCGGAGCGGTGCGCTCCGGTCCAGCGCAATGCCTCGGGATGTTCCACGAGCGGAACGTCGACGCGCAGCGTGGCCAGGCGGCGGTACAGCCGCACGTCTTCCCGGTGCTCGCGCAGGCTGAGCGCCAGGCCTGCCGCGCCGCGCACCGTCACGTCCCAGTGCGCCGCATCGTCGGGGATCTCCTCGAGGTGGCGGTAGCGAGCCAGCAGCGTCGTGGCCGAGCGTTCGCCCCAGCGCGGGACACCCGGGTAGCCGTCGGCGGCATCGCCGACGAGCGCCAGCCAATCGGGGATGGAGGCGGGCGGGACCCCGAACTTCTGGATCACGGCGGGCTCGTCATAGATGAGGCGGCGGCGCCGGTCGAGGCACACGACGCGCGATCCGCGCACGCACTGCGCCAGATCCTTGTCAGGCGAGCAGATGACGACTTGCGCAACCTCCTGCAGCTCGGCGGCCTGCGCCGCGGCCGTGGCTAACGCATCGTCCGCCTCGAACTCCACCATCGGCCATACGACGATGCCGAGGGCGCGTACGGCGCGCTCGGCGAGCGGAAACTGCGCCAGCAGCTCTTCGGGCACGCCTTCGCTCGTCTTGTACCCGGCGTACAGCTCGTTGCGGAACGACTCGATGACGTGGTCGAAAGCACAGCCGACGTGCGTCACGCCGTCCTCACGCACGAGCGATAGCAGCGAGCGCATCAACCCGAGCGTGGCGCCGACTTCGACGCCCGCGGGCGACGTCTGCGGCGGCGCGCCGAAGTGCGCCCGGAACAGCTCGTACGTGCCGTCGACGAGATGGACGTTCAGGGAGCCCATCCCGGGGGAGCCTCGGGCCACACCGGGTCGGGGCGGGCCGGCTTGGCCTGATCGCGGCCCAGCCGAGCCGGGTCGATCTCCGCAAAGACGAAATTCTCGGGCGGCACCGGTACTCCTGCCAGCCGCCGCAGCAAGGCCAGCTGGCCAACATGCGTCATGGCGTCAGCGAGCGGGCCCTGCAGCAGTTGCTCCGTCGTGACTCCCTCCATGAGCGGAGCCCCGCTCTCGAGGTGTCCCGCCAGTGTCTCGATCACCTGGTGAAACCGGGCGATCTCGGCGTCCAGCGTCGGCAGTGGCTCGGGGCGATAGCGGCCCCCGGTGAAAAAGGTGCACGTGTAACCGAGCACGCTCGCCATGTGCCGCACCAGCTCGGCGGGTGAGCGCACGCCGTCCTGGGCGCGGAAGTCACCGAACCCTGCCGGCGCGTCGCGCAGCGCTTTCTGCGTGCGATAGGCAAGCGCCGCCAGGAAGTGCCTCAACAAGTCGCGTTTGTCGTCGGACATGGACTTCAAGATATCCGTTCGCGGGGCTCGGAGTCATTTCACCAGTCGAACGAATCGCTGCTCGAGCCAGGGTCCTGTCCCGATGAACCAGATTGGGATTGCCGCGAACAGCGCGAGGGCGACCGTGCCCAGTTGTGGAGCGAAGAGCGCGCCTGCGGCATACGGTGCGGCCGGAGACCCATGTAGGCAACCCAGTACGTCCCGACGATGACGAAACTCAGCACGAAGGTGCCGATCTGCGGCCGGGCAGAGGCAAGCATCGCCGCGCGCGCCATCGCCAAACGCCAGCAGGCGCTCCTTCGACATCTCCTACGAAGAAGCGCGGCGCAGCCGCCAGGTCGTGAGCAGGATCCCGACGAGGAGGAACAGACCTGCCAACATCATGTTTCCTGCCTGGTACTCGGTATACGCCAGGTACAGCCATACGCAGAGCAGCAGGACGATGATGACGAGCCGCATCGCAGGACCCTCCTGTGTGAAGAGCCGGTGATCTGGTGGACCGTCCATAATAGTGCACTTACTTCTTGCGAGGCAGCGCCCCAGCGTACGCGGCGGCGATGGCGATCCATTTGGCGAGCTGGGTGTCGGTGGCGATCCCTTTGGGCCCGACCAGGATCCAGCCTTTCATGGGGCGCCCCGTGAGATCGAAGACTCGCGTATGGGGCTTGGCCAGCGCCGCGTCGGTGGCGCCGGGGTCGAGCCGCACGATCAGCTCGTCCTTGTGAATGCCGACACACATGTTGCCGTTGAGCAGGAAGGCGATGCCGCCGAACATCTGTTTGGCGACGAGTCCCTTGCGAGGCCCGAGGGTCCTGCGGATCCGGGCGGCGAATTTTTCGTCGTAGGCCATGGTCAGGCTCGATCGCGGTGCGGGAGACGTGGGAGCCGGCGTCCTACGGACTTCCTGTCGTAGGATGCGCCGAATTGGCGCCGCAGCGTAGGCTCCTCGGAGCCGAAGATGAAGGGCCAGAGCGACGCCATTACGAATGATGGTGCGGGTGGTCGGAGCCGTCGAACACGCACGCGGCGTAGCCCAGCACCTTCTCACCCCCCCGCAGGCCACTCGGCGTGGGTTTCCACCCGCGCGCGAGCCGTGCATCCAGCAGCTCGCGATCGGTGGGCCGGTGATCCCAGACGGCGACCGCCGTCACCTGCCCAAGTCAGCTGGTGTCATAGACCAACCATCGGGTGCCATAGGGGATCAGCACGTCGTGCGTGTATTCGTCCTGGGTCAGCACCGACGCGACGCTGCGCGGCGGGGTCAGCGTGCGAGCCCACTCGAGCGCCTGTGCGAGCGTCGTATGGTCAGCGATCCTGAGCGCCAGGGCATCTCGTTCGCCGCTATCGAGCCGGGCGCAGTCGATGAGCGGAATCATGGCAGTGCCCGCACGATCCGCGGATCGCGAACACCGTTCTCCGGCGATCGGCTCATTCCAGGAGGGTTGACTCGTACTTGCGGTACACCGCCGCGTGACCGGCGCGATCGGGTGTCGACTGAAGCTCGCGGATCAGCGCGTCGAGCCGCGGCGTCAGGACGATGAGATACCGGGCATCGTGCGCCTGGTAGGTGTGGGCCACTCCGGCCGGGACGAAGACGCTCCCGCCTGCCGACACGTCGAGCTCGCGGTCTGCGAAGCGAAAGTGCAGGCTGCCCTCCAGCACGTGCCACGCTTCGTCATCCGTGTGATGCACGTGCAGCGCCGCTGGGCCGCTCCCGCGCCACTCCCGGATGACGAGCGACGAGCCGGCGGCGGCGAATCGCTCGGATGGCATGGAGATGATCGGTTCGGGCATCAGGACGTCTTGACCGCGAAGTCGGGCGTTATGGCACCGGTGCGCGGTGCGCGATCGCCGCTTCGACGTCGGCGATGTCGCGCGGCGCCGGCGTGATCCAGTCGAGTCCCGTCGGCGTGACGAGGTAATCGTCTTCGATGCGGGCCCCGGTGTTTTGGTAGCGCAGCACCGCGGCCCGGACTTTCGCGGCGAACGCCCGATTGCGCGGCGTATCGGGGAGAATGTCGAGCAGCCGCGTGTTGACGTAGATGCCCGGCTCGATGGTGAACGCGTCCCCAGGCCGGAACACATGCGCGTCGTAGTAGCCCAGCATCGGATCGTGCACGGCGAGGCCCAGGCCGTGGCTGATGCCGTGGATCGCGAACAGCATCACCTGGCGGCAGCTGCGCGGCTGCTCGACGCAGTTGACGGGCCACGGCGGATCGAACTGGGCGTCGGGCGCCTCGATCAGTCCGAGCCGCGCGAGGCCGTTCGCTCGCACGTCGACCGAGGAATCCTGCGCTGCCTGCACCGACTTGCCCGGTCCCGAGTTGCGCTCGGCGGCGGCCTGGGCGTCCCGCACGATCTGATAGAGGGCACGTTGATCGGCGGTGAACGTCCCGCTCACCGGAAGGGTGCGCGTCACGTCGGCGGCGTAACCGCCAAATTCGGCTGCTGCATCGATCACGACGAGGTCCCCGGCCTTGAGCAGCTCGCGGTCTTTCATGTAATGCAGCTGGGTGCCGTTCGCTCCGCTGCCTACGATCGAGCCATACGCCGGCCGCTCCGCGCCCTGGCGCCGGAAGGTGTACTCGAGCACGGCCTGGAGATCGTACTCGTGCAAGCCCGGAGCGATCAGCTGCATCGCCGCCTTGTGCCCCGCTACGCTGATCTCCGCCGCACGCCGCAGCAGCGCTTGCTCGGCGGGACTCTTCGTGGCCCGCAAACGGTCCACGAGCGGGGCGGCATCCTGTGCCACGAGCCCTGCGTGCCGTTGCGCCAGGGTGCGCATCGTTTGCGCGCCGCGAGTGAGCGAGTCGAGTCCCGCGAAGTCGGCATCCTCGACGTCGCGGAGCGTGTAGAACGGCAGCCCGCTGCCGGCGAGCGAGTCGAGCACCCCGATCAGGGCGTCATTGGAGCGGGACGGCATTCCAAGCGTCGACGCCAACGTCTGCGAGTCCGGCTCGATGCCGTAGTAGAGTGAGCGGCGCGGCGTACTGCGCGTGACGAACAGCGTCGCTCGATCGTGCCCGCCCCGCACCACCAGCACGAGGGTCGCGTCGGCGTAATCGTAGCCGGTGAGATAGTGGAATCCAGGTACCTGAAAGAATGGTCCGAAATCGGAAACTGGAGTGCGGCCGCCGAATGCCACGACGACGCCGCTGTCTACGCGAGCCGCGAGCGCATCACGCCGCGCCGCATACTCGAGGCTGGTGATTTGCGCGGCGGATTGGGCGGCGGCGACTGCCAGAGCGACGGACGCGAGAGCACAGCGAGCGGGGGTGATCATGATCGTAAGCTGCGGCACGCGCGGGTTGCCGACAAGTCGCGTCAAGGCTCCTGGCGATGGATCAGGTTGCCGGCTCCGTATCGCAGCACCGAGGCGATCCCCGCCCCGATGAGGCCCGCGGCCAGTCCCGCGATGACTCCGACGAGGGCTGATGCGCCGCCCCAGGCTGTGGCGCCCAGCCCGCCGGCGAACGCCAATGCGAATGCCCAGCACACGAGCATCGCGGGGTTCCAGCGCCGCGCCCAAAAGACGGTGACGACACTCAGGAGGGACAACACGCCGTAGACGAGCTGCACCGCGGTCTGAATCGTCTGGCCGGTGGTGTGGATGCCGGAACGCTGGTCCAGTGCGCCGCGGATCCCGGTCCAGGCGAGCAACAAGAGCAGCACGATGGCGACCACCAGCAAGACTCTTCGCAGGACCGGCGCGGAGGTCACGGTGCGCGGTTCGTCACCGGTTGCGTCGCGGCATACTGCTCGAGCCGGGCGAGCTCCTTCTTGTAGATGCGCCGCAGCATCGCGGCCGTGACGGCACGCTCGATCGCGCCGAGCGGCCCCGGGCGAACGCGGAACGTCGTCTCGATCGTTACGCGCGCGGTCGTTCCCTGCTCCGCCGGTTCCACGGTGAATCGCGTGACACTGAATCCGCTGGCATCGACTTCTTCCAGGACATGTCCCGGTTCGGGCTCGCGAATGTGGTGCACGAACTGCTGGGTTCTTCCCAGGACCCGGGTCTCCACTCGGATGCGAGTCCCTGCGCCGACCCCGCCGGCTTCCACCTCGACCGTGCGGAAGTATTCGGGAGGCACGATACGAGGATGGTGCACCCGATAGTCGGCGATGATGCCGTACACGCGTGCTGCCGGGGCGTGGATCATGGCCGATCCGCTTGCCGTTCCGGTTGTCATGTGGGGTTCACCGAACTGAAACGTCACTGCTTCGGGTGGCTCATCCGCCAGGCGCAGATTCGGGCGTCCCCATCGGAGGAGCGACCATGCAGATGGCCCAGGGAGAAGGGATCGCCGGCGACATCAACGTGACGCCGATGATCGACGTGCTGCTGGTGTTGATCATCATCGCGATGATCCTCCTGCAGCTGCGGGCGGTTTTCGATGTGAACGTCCCGGTGCCGAAGGGACCGTCCACCCCGGGGCGGCCAGGGCAGATCGTCCTCGACCTCCCCGCGGCCGGTGGGTATCGCATCAACGGCAGTGGCGTCTCGGAGCCAGCGCTGGAAGCGCGCATCCACGCGATCTATGCTCGTCGGATACAGAAAATTCTGTTGGTGCACGCCGCCGGCGAGCGGCCTTATCACGACGTGATTCATGCGATCGACGTGGCTCGGTCGGCGGGGGTCCAGATCATCGGCTACATGCCATAGGAACGTCAGGTTACGCGTCCCCCTGCTCGAACCGGCCCGGTCGGAGCGTCGCCAGCGTGACGATTCCGAGCACGAGCGCGATGAGGGGTGCCGTCGTCCCCGTCAGGAGGTAACCGAGTGCGCCGAGCAAGCCCGCTCCCTCAACCGCGACCCAGAGAAACAGCACCGTCAGGCGCAGCGCGGCCTCACCCCAATACATATCCCGAGTCTGCTCGGGCGCCTGGAGCAGCACGCGCGGCCGGACTACGGTGACCGCCACGACCAGCGTACTGACCGCCGCCACGGTGAGCGCGATGCCGACCGCGGGCGGCACCAGCGCCGGCAGCGGCTGGACCCGCCGAACGATGAAAAGCACGGCGCCGGCGAGGGTGAGGCCCAGCGTGAGCGCCAGGTGGAGCACGCCCATCGTGCGCGCATTGGGGAGCGACGTCTCTTGTGCGTGCATGTTACGAAAGGTTCTCCTGAATAAACCGCGGGCTCAGGTGGATGTCCACCTCCACGAGCGGCCCGTCGCCGATGCAGGTGAAGCTGTGGATTTCCCCGGCCTTGATCACGAGGATGTCTCCGGCGCTCGCCTCGAATTCCTCTCCGTTGATCACATAGCGCCCCCGCCCCTCGCGGACGAACTGCACTTCGTCGTACGGGTGCCGGTGCGGTTTCGGCCCCTGCCCCGGTTGGGCGTGGAGCAGAAACGCCGAGATGTTCACGTCGCCGTTGTCGGCTCCCACGAAGTTGCGGGAGAGGCCGACGAACGGCAGCGCGTCCTGACGGACTCGATACATGCGGGCGACCTCCTCGTGGTAACTTCTCCAATCCATGATCACCGTACAGCCGATTCAGCTCGAAGGCCATGGCGTGCGGCTCGAGCCGCTGACGCCGGCCCACGCCGCAGCCCTGCGGACCGCGGCGTCCGATGGGCGCCTGTGGGAGCTGTGGTACACAGCCGTTCCCGAGCCAGGCACAGTCGAGACGTACATCGAGGCCGCGCTCACGGGCCAGCGCGACGGCCGGATGCTGCCGTGGGCGGTGCGGGAGCTCGGAAGCGGAACGATCGTCGGCAGCACGCGCTTTCACGATATCGTCGCGGAGATCGACCGCGTGGAAATCGGCTACACCTGGTATGCCAGGAGCTGGCAGCGCACCCATGTGAACACCACGTGCAAGCTGCTGCTGCTGCAACACGCCTTCGAGGCGCTCGGCTGTCAGGTCGTCGGACTACGGACCGACAACTTCAACTTCGCTTCGCAGCGCGCCATCGAGGCGCTCGGGGCCAAGAAGGACGGCGTGGTGCGGCATCATGCGGCGCGCCGCGACGGCACGGTGCGCGATTCGGTGATGTACAGCGTGCTGCGCGCGGAATGGCGGGATGTGAAGCGCAATCTCGAGCTGCGGCTGGCGCGTCACGCCTAGAGCAAGTCGTCCTTCAGGACGCGTCGCCGAGCGCCGAGCCGCGACTTCAGTCGCGGACCCCGGGGCATCGCCCAGACCCAATCATGTTCCGAAAGGTCGCCGCGGGTTCCACGAGTAAACTCGTGGCTCGGCGCTGCGCGACGCGTCTTGAATGACGCGGATCGTCAAGATCGCGGCGTTTCGTGATCGGTGAGCACGGGTAAGTACGCCACCCACGGCCCGACTTCCTCACGGTATTGCTTCGCCATCACCCGGACGACCTGCGCCAGGTGTCCCAGGTCGTGCACCACCCAGCTGGCGAGCAGTTGCCGCAACGTCACCGCGCCCAGACTCGGGTGCTCGCCCTGCTGCGCCAACTGAGCGTCGCTGAGTTTCCACGATCGCAGCAGCGCGATGTTCGCGGCCCGCAACGTGGCGAATTCGGCAAGCAGGGAGTCCAGCGTGCGGCCGCTGTTCCGGGTGCGATGGCGAAAGCGATCGTACGGTTCGAACCGCCGGCTGGGACCCTGCGCCAGGATGATGCGGGCGCGGGGGATCCAATCGGTTTCCTCGCCGTCGATCAGATGGCCCACGACGTCGAACGGGCTGAACGTGTCGGGACCCTCGGTGCCACGGGCCCAGCCCTCCCCCACCCCGTCGAGCAGGGAGTGGAGGATGGCCGGGGTGCGTTGCAGAACGTCGATCGCCTGCGTCAGCGCGAGGTTCAGAACTCCAGTCCGTGCAGGAAATTGTAGTTATCGCGCGCGGCGGCGAGTTCGTCGCTCGGGCCTTCCTGCTCGACGTAGCAGGGCTTCTGGTTCAGGTCCGGCACGGCGGCCAGGAACTTCTTGAAGTCGAACGTTCCTTTCCCGAGCTCCGTGTCGCTCGACTTGTCCGGCACGACGTCCTTGAGATGGAAGGCCCAGTACCGATCCTTCCAGCGCGCCAGGTATTGCATCGGGTCGCCGCCGCCCATCACCATGTTGCCGACATCGAGTTGTAACCGCACGACGGTGGGATCGAGGCGCTCGACGAAGACATCATAGGGCACTTTGCCGTCGATCGGCTTCATATGATCGGGCTCGTTGTGGAACGCGAGCCAGATCCCAGCTTTGCGCGCGGCCGCCCCGGCGGTGTTGAAGTGATCGGCCCACTGGCGCCAGTCGTCCAGCGCCTGCGACGTCTCACCCGAGAAGCTCGGCACGATGAGATACTGGTGACCGATCTGTTTCGCGATCTCGAGCCGGCGCTCCCATCCGATGATGATGTCTTCCGGCGAGATGTGCGCCGACGGGGCGCGCAGACCGTTCTGCTTCAGCGCGGCGACGACCTGATCGGTGGTGCGCCCGAAGTTCTGGAACGACCACAGCAGCTCGACATCGCTGTAGCCTGCCGCGCGGACCGCCGCGAGCGTCTTGTCGGGGTCCTTCATCATCTCGTGACGGACCGAGTACAACTCCAGCCCGACGCGCTCGAGGTGCGCGCTGCCGTGCAGCCGCAGCGGGGGCGCGAAACCGGCCGCCGCCGCTGCGCCCATCGTCTGAATGAACGTGCGCCGTTCCATGGTCACCTGCCTCTAGGGTTCGCTGTACACGCGGACATAGTCCACGACCATCTGCTGCGGGAAAATCGTCGTGCCATCGGGGTCTCCGGGCCAGCTGCCGCCCACGGCGACGTTGAGCAACAGGAAAAACGGCTGGTTGTAGACCCACTGCGTGCCGGCCGGCAGGTTCGCCGGCGTGAGCCGGTGGTAGACGTGCCCGTCCACCGACCACACCACTTCCTGCGGACGCCAGGAGACGGCATAGACGTGAAAGTCGTCGGCGAACGCGCCCGGCGAAAGCGAATCGGGTGCCCCGATGCCGTTCCCGCCCGAGTAACCGGGGCCGTGCGCAGTACCATGCACGACGGCCGGCTCGCGTCCGATGTTTTCCATGATGTCGATCTCGCCGCTCTGCGGCCATCCCACCGAGCCGATGTTCGCGCCCAACATCCACCACGCCGGCCACAGCCCCTGGCCCCGGGGAATCTTGATGCGGGCTTCGAACCGGCCATAGGCATGCGCGAACAATCCCTGTGTCTTGAGCCGCGCCGAGGTGTAGCGACAGGTTCCATACCAGCAAGTATGGCTGGAATCAACACGCGCCGTGATGACCAGGTGGCCGTTGCCGTCCAGTGCCACGTTCTCCGTCTTCGTCGTGTAGTACTCCCGCTCCTGGTTCCCGAACCCGTTGCCGCCGGTGTCGGCGGTCCACCGGGTACGGTCGAAGGTGGATCCCGCGGCGCCGTTGAACTCATCCTGCCAGATGGGAACGGGCGTCGCCGGGGCGTTGCCGCACGCGAGCGCGAGAAGACAAATGCCGACGGAGCGCTTCACCGAGCCGGCGCGCCCTGCCCGACGAGCTGCGGCTGGGTCGTGGTCCCGAACGACACGTTGTACTCGCGGTTTAGGGCCAGGCGGTCTCCGTCGAATCGAAAGGTGAGCGTCTCACCATACGGCGTCTGGTAGAGCGCCAGCTTGACGCTAAAGACGCTGTCCCCGGTCCACGCCCCGCTCGCGGCCACCAGCGGATTCTCCGGCACGCTCAGCACTTCGGACAGACCATCGGTGAATCCGCCGCGGCTCTTCGTCCACGCGCCGATCCCGAACGGCGTGCGCTGCTCGCCGCTCGCCGTGCGAACGACGAGCGCGGGTCCTTGCGGGTTGAAATCGAGGGAGACCGCCCTGGGACCGGTGCCAGTGTCCGGCAGCGTGTACCACCGTCCCGACACGCCCGCGGCAAGCGGGCTCGACGCCGTACCGCGCGGCGGGTGCAGCGACAGGCCTGCGAGCCGCGCGCTCAGGCGCTCGTGCGCAGCGATGTGTTCCGGCAGGGGCCGCGGACCCATCGCGGGCAGCAGCACATCCCAGACGAGGTTCATCACCGACTGCATGTTGCGCACGCCACTGGTGATCACGATGACGGCATCGACATCGGGGAGCACCATGCAGTATTGCCCGAATGCGCCGTCACCGCGGAACGAGTTGTGTCGCGAGCGCCAGAACTGATAGCCGTAGCCCTGATCCCAGTCGCTCTCCGGCGAGGAGCCGTTGGCCACTTCCAATGATGTCGCCGCTGTCACCCACGAGGCGGGCACCAGCTGCCGCCCGTTCCACTTTCCCTTCTGGAGATACAGCTGCCCGAAGCGGGCGATGTCTTCGGTCCGAATCAGCAGCCCGAACGCGCCCAGCGAGACGCCCTGCGGGCTCGTCCCCCACACCGGGCGGTCGATACCCAGCGGCTGGAACAGCCGCGGCCGCAGGTAGTCGAGCACCGTCTGCCCGGTCACCTGCTGGACGATGGCCGACAGCATGTAGGTGGCGGGCGAGTTGTAGAGGAAGTGCGTCCCCGGCTTGAACGGGACGGGCTGTGCCAGGAACGTCTTGGTCCACGCCTGGCTCGGCGGCGGTGCCGCGGCGGGATCGCCGTTCCAGCGCCACGGCAGCGTTTCGCGGTCGTGTCCTGTGGCCATGCGCAGCAGGTCGCGCACGCGCATCGACTGCAGGTTAGTGGAGGGAGCGACCGGAGCGTCCGCGGGGAAGAACTTCAGCACCGGGTCGTCGAGACTGAGCTTCCCGTCGGCGATCGCCAATCCCACCGCCGTGGACGTGAAGCTCTTGCTGAGCGAGTACAGCATGTGCGGCGTCGCCGAGTCGTATGGACTCCACCACCCCTCGGCGACGACATGCCCGTGGCGCACCAGCATGAAGCTGTGCATCGCGTCGATCTCCGAGTCGGCGCGGTTGACGAACGCGAGAATGGCGGTAGACGAGATGCCCTGCCGCTCGGGGCTGCTGCGCGGCAGCCCCTGCGCCGCCGCCACGGTGCCCAGTGCGCACGCCGCGAGCCCCGCGGCCAGGATGGGAATCAACGGATGTTTGAGACGCTTCATGTACGCGTCCACGGTGTCGGGCTCCGACGGCTTCGTCGTCATGGCGCGGCCAGCACCGCGCTATGGCCCTTGCGGCCGGTCGTGCTGAAGGCGGCGACGCGAATCGTTCCCTTGAGCGGGATCGGGCCACTGACAATGGCGCTCTTCGCGGTCGGCTCGCTCCCGTCCGTCGTGTAGCGCAGCGTGAAGCCGGGCAGCTCGGTGTTGGCACGCACGGCGCCGCCCGTCGCCTCGAGTCCCGGTGTGGGAATGCGATAATTGATCCCCGCCACCTCGCGGTCGAGTCGCGGCAGCTCGCGCTTCCCCACCACGTTCACGAAGCGCGACCAGGCGTCGGCGAACAGCGTCGCCGCGCGCACCGCATCACGCTCTTTGGCCCAGTCGGGGTCCGGCGCCCACGCCCGCTCGGCCAGCCCGAACAGCTTCGGCACCATCATGTAGTCGAGCCGGCCGTCGCTCGACAGCGTCTCCGACCACAGGTCTCCCTGGATCCCGAGGA
>DASTHG010000190.1:0-4126 GCA_035718325.1 Gemmatimonadales bacterium
GAAGGCCAGCTCGGTAACGGCACGTTCACGGACAGTTGGTGGGTGCCCGTGAAGGTCGCGGGTCAACCGTAACCTAGAACTTTTTGAGTTCTCACACCCAGCGTGTATCGTGGGGGGTCGCTGCTGGCCGGCGGCGCCTGACACAGTCCTGCACGACAATTCCACTGCAGCACCCCGCGCAGTTCCGCGCGCGCAATCCAGACTCCGAGCCTCCGTTCAATCAAGCTGTGGCGGCGTGCCGTGCGGCGTCGCCGATCGTGCAAACAACATCGAACGGGGGGGCTCCGATGAAGCATCAGACCGGTCTCGTGCTCGTGACGATCACGCTCCTGGCTGCCGGCTGCTCCGACGAGACGAACGTCAGCCGGTTTTCTCGTGGCGAAGTCGAAGCCACAAAAGACCACGCCGGACTGGACCAGAGCGACGTCAAGCTGCCGAAGGAGCTGTGGGTCACGAGCCAGGGCAGCAACGTGATCTTCATCCGCAACTTCGAAGACCTGTCGCCGATCGATCAGATCGACCTCCCGGCTGGGGCCGGACCCCACATCATCACCTTCCATACGCCGGACTTCGCCTACGTCGGCGGCATGACCGACGGCAACGTCTATGTCATCGATGCCAACACCCGTGAAGTGGTGAAGACGCTCCACGTCGCGCCGACGCTCGCCCACCAGGTCAAGGTCTCACCCGACGGCGCGACAGCGCTCGTCGCCATCATCAGCACCAAGACGATCACGAAAATCTTGGTCGACGAAGCCAACCAGAGCTGGTCGCTCGATGCGAGCCTCGACATCGGCGCCGCGACCGGCAAGGCTCCGATCTGCACCGTGTTCCGGGCCGACAGCCGGCGCGCGTTCATCTCCCTCAACCCGAGCGGCATCGCGATCGTGGACGTGCCCACGATGACCTACCTCGGCCAGATCGCGACCGACGGCTTCATCGCCTGCGGCATGATCAAGCACGACAGCGACCACGTCGTCATCGCCTCGACCGGCGGGGGCGGTCACATCTACACCCTCGACATGCTGTCCGAAACGCTCACCGATCGCGGCACCCTGGGCGCCGCGTCGTGGCACAGCTTCAACATGACGGCCGACGGGACGCGCGGATTCGGCAGCTCGCCGCTCTCCGACGAAGTAATCGTCGTCGACCTCACGACCACGCCGGTGACCAACCTCGGCGCGATCCGGTTCGATCAGGTGGCGGGCGTTGGGAACAACCAGCCCGACGCATTCGGCGGCGGCGAAGCCGTCTACGGCAACGTGCTGCCGGTGGGCCTCCGTGCCGCCGGCAACGTGGCCCTCCTCAATACGCACAACCTCGAGGTGCGCTCGCTCGTCAACCTCGAGCCGCCGGCGCCCTTCAATCCGATGACGTGCGGCCCCGTGGGCCCTCCGACGGGACCGGGCGGGTGTGCCATTCACGGCGTGACCCCGCGCCCCCGCCGGTAAGAGGCACCCATGTCGCGTTCGTGGATGCTCTCGTTCCTTAGCGCCGGTGCGCTCCTGCTCGCGGCCTGCGGTGAATCCCCGTTTCCTCCGCCAACGCCTGTGGCGACGCAGCTCGCTTTTACCGTGCAACCCGGCGACGCCGCGGCCGGCGACGCGATCGGGCCCGTCGTAACCGTGGTGCTCAAGGACCGCTCCGGCCAGACCGTGACGAGCGCCGAGAACACGGTGACGGTGGCGTTGCAGGCGAACCCCGGGGGAGGGACGCTGTCGGGCACGCTGAGCGTGGCCGCGGTGCAGGGCGTCGCGACGTTCCCCGACTTGCACGTCGACAAGGCCTCTGCAGGCTACACGCTGACTGCCAGGGCGACAAAGCTCACGAGCGCGACGAGCACACCGTTCGCGATCAAGGCAGGCCCTGCCGCACAGCTGGTGTTCCTGGTGCAGCCGGCCAATACGATGGGAGGCGTCGTCATCACGCCACCGGTGCAGGTCGCCGCGCAGGACGCCTTCGCCAACCTCGCGGCGGCGTTCCAGGACAGCGTGAGGGTTGCGCTCGGTGGCAACCCGGCACCCGGGACACTCTCGGGTACGACGACGGTGAAGGCCGTTGGTGGGATCGCGACCTTCAGCGATCTCACGATCACGCAGCCGAGTCTGGGTTATACGCTGACGGCTGTCGCGGCGGGGCTCACAGGCGCCGGCAGCGCGCCGTTTGGCGTCACCAAGCCGACCGCGTCATTGCACATCACCACCGCGACGGGGGGGGACCTGCTCGACCCCGACGGCTACGCCGGCTGCGTCGACCCCGCATCCGACGGTCAAGGAGGGACCACCTGCGCGGTCGAGAAGCCGGTCGGTGTGAACGGCGCCGTGACGGTGACCGTGGACACCGGCGCGCACACGCTGCTGCTCACGGGCGTGGCGGCGAATTGTGCGGTCTCGGGCGACAATCCCCGCGCCGTCCACGCCGCACCTGGCGGGACAGTCGAGGGGGCGTTCTCGATCATCTGTACGCAGCCGTCCTTCCATGTCACCACCGCGACAACCGGAGCGTCGATCGACGCCAACGGCTACAGCGTGTGCGTCGACATCACCTACTATGGATGCTCGGCCACCGCGACGATCGGTGCGAACGGCGCCGTGACCATGCCGGTTGCGCCGGGGAGTCATGATGTCGAGCTGTACGACGTGGCGGACAACTGCACGGCGGCCGGCGGCGGTTCGCGCACAGTCGATGTTGCAGGCCCGACCGAGGTGTCGTTCGCAATCACCTGCGCCGCGGCCGGGAACCTGCGCATCACCGCCACCACCACCGGGATGGACCTCCCGTCAGGGTATTCGGTCTGCTTCGACAACTCCGGGACGAGCTGTTACAGGTATGGTTGGGTTCCCGCCAATGTGACGACGATCGTCCCGAGCGTGTTGGTCGGGCTCCATTCCGTGACACTCCTCGGCCTCCCCGCGAACTGCGCCATCACGGTGCCCGCCACCCGCACCGTGACCGTGCCGCAGGACGGCACCGTGGATGCGGCCTTCGCCGTCGCCTGCACGGAGGCACAGCGGATCGCGTTCTCCTATTTCGGCACGATCCTGGTGAGTCGCGTCGATATTGTGGAGCCGCGGGTCTTCACGTCAGGAGCCGCGCCGGCGTGGTCGCCCGACGGCCACCGGATGGCATATGAATGCAACCAGGACCTCTGCGCGATCAATGCCGACAGCACGGGGTTCATGCAGCTCACCGCGGATGCAGCCGGCAATCATCACCCCACCTGGTCGCCAGACGGCTCCAAGATCGCGTTCGCCGCCACCCACGCTGGCGTGACCGACCTCTATGTGATGACGGCAAGCGGCTCCGCTGCCGCGCGGATCACCCAGGGCGTGGGGTTCGCGGGCAGCCCGGCGTGGTCGCCGGACGGGACGAAGATCGTCTTTGACTGTCAGGTAGACGCGGGCAACGACGACCTCTGTGCCGTCAACGCCGACGGCTCGGGTTTCGTCCGGCTTACGAATGACCCGGCCTCGGACTCCGGGGCTGCCTGGAAGCCGGACGGTTCGACGCTGGCGTTCGCCACCGCGCGCTACGGGGCTGCTGAAGTCGCGTTGCTCGATGTCTCGAGCGGCAGTGTGTCGCGCATCGGTGCCGGGCTGCCGGGGTTCGCCCCCGCGTGGTCCCCGGACGGATCCCAACTCGCGGTCGTACAGGTGGAAGAGAACTGCGACTATGACTGCTTCAACTACGACGAGATCGTCCTCGTGAGTGTGGATGGCGGCACCAGGCACGTGCTCAGCCCCGGCGACCAGCCGGCGTGGAAACCCCACCCATGAGCTGGCGGGGGCGTGGGGCGTGGCTGGGTCATTGCGGTACTGTGGCGTTCGCCCTCGCGTGTCGCGACACGACAGCGGTCACTCCTCCGCCCAGCCTCACCGCCGTCGCGCTGTCGGCGGATTCGATCGACGCGCTCGCTGCAATGGTGGACTTGCAGGCTCGTGGCGCCGATTCGGCGCGGGTGACGTGCCAGGCCGACAGCGGTCCGGTCGTGGCCACGCCGGCCTATCCGCTCGACGGCGGAGCCGCGCGTATCGCGGCGCTCGGCCTGCTGCCGGAGACAGACTACGGTTGTGCGGTGGCGCTGCTGGGTCCGGGCGGGTCGACCACGTCCAGTTCCCTGAGCTTT
>DASTHG010000191.1:0-2844 GCA_035718325.1 Gemmatimonadales bacterium
CGCGCCGCGGGCGATGGTGCGGATGGAGAGGGCTTCCACGGCACCTATCTTACATTGCCTTTCCTTTCCATCAAATCGAGCGGCAGCATGACCCAAGGCTTCCCGGTCGAGGGCGCCCTGGGACAACGGGTTGTTGTTGGATAAGGAAGGAAGGTATGTCATTTGCAGCAAGAACCGCCTGAATGCTAGTGTACGCTAGTATGGGTCATCGCCTCTGGTGGCGTTGCACGATGGTCGCGCTCCTCGCGCTCGGCTGCGGAGATTCGTCCTCCCCGCCATCTCTCGTCCGTGTTGCGATCCTCACGCACGCCGCGCTTACGACGTTCATGGTGAACGACACCACACAGTTGCAGCTTGCCGGCTATGACAGATCGGGCCAGCCGTTTCCAACGGGGCCAGTGCAGTGGCGGTCCAGCAGCCCTGCAGTCGTGCAGATCGACAGCAACGGGACCATCGTCGGACTGACCGTTGGAGCGTCGACCATAGTTGCGACCGCCGCGAGCCATTCCGATTCGCTGGTCGTGACGGTCGGCGGCACCCGTCACCGCTATCCCATCGCCACGAATGAGACGTGGACTCTGGCGGGATCCCCGCACCTCGTGGTCGCACAGCTCCCGGTCGGTGGGCCTGGTGGGGCGACGCTCACGGTGGAGGCCGGGACCACGGTGCGGTTCACCGACACCGCAGGCCTGGTCTTCGGGGTGAACGGCCCTGGCACCTTGCTCGCCCTGGGCGGTGGAGGCTCTGCTGCGGCGATGGTCAGGTTCACCGACACGAGTGCGATTCCGACGCCGGGCGGGTGGATCGGTCTGACGTTTCTCGGCAGCAACCGGTCTGAGTTACATCACGTCGAAGTCAGCGGATGTGGCCACGCGCGGTCCGATGACCAACCCGCCGGCTGTCTCGTGGTTGGGCACAGGTTTCCGGGGCCCGATCCGACGATCCTGCTGGATGGCGTCCTCGTGATGCAGGGCAAAGGGGGCGGGGTGGTACTGCAGGACAAAGCCCGCTTCGACACAGCGTCCACCGAGCTCTCGGTCACCGACATGCGCGGTTACATCGCGTTGCTGCCGGCCGGTGCGGTCGCGGGCTTCCCAGCTGGTGGGTCCTACGTCGGGAATGACACGGACGAAGTCTGGGTCACGGGTGACACGTTGCGTGAGTCCGTAACATGGTCGACGCACTTTGCCTGGGCCGTGCTCGGCCCGGTTCTGATCGAGGGACCCGCGCAGCCCGTGCTCACGATTCTTCCCGGCCAGATATTGCGGTTCGGATACGGTGCGGGATTTGTCGTCGGCAAGAACGCACCAGGCGGTCTGGTGATCGGTACTCCGAGCCCCGGCGCTGAGTTGCTCGAAGATCTACGCGGCAGTACCTGGGCGGGTGTGGATTTCTACCCAGCGTCATTGCCCAGCGCGATCAGCAACGCCGGCCTGAATAACTGTGGCAACCACAACGATGTGCTGTACGGTCAGGCATGCATCGCCATCGTCGGCAACTTCGCCGACTCGGCCCCCGCACCCGTCCTCCAGAACGTCGTGATCTATGGGGCCGTTGATGTCGGCGTGCTGGCGGTAGGCGGCGGCCGGTTCGGCGCGGGATCGCACGATCTCACCATCACGGGGACGGGGGGGACGATCGGGTCGCCCCTGTGGTTTCACCTGAGCTCGCCGAGCTCGTTGCCGGTAGGGACCTACACCGGCAACGCGCGAGATGTGGTCAGGATCTATGACGTGGACATCACCGGCAATGAAACATGGCACGATCCAGGCGTGCCGTACCTGCTCAGCAACGGCCTCAGTGTCGGCGACTCGGTCAATCCCACGCTCACCCTCGACTCCGGGGTTGTGCTGCAGTTTGCGCCGGGCGGGATCCTGTCGATCGGCGAGCTCGCGCCCGGCGCAGTGCGGGCTAAGGGCACCGCGACCGCTCCGGTGACCTTGCGGGGGGAGGTCGTATCCCCGGGGGCGTGGATGGGCGTCACGATCGGCCCGTTTGCCGATTCGACGACGCTGTTCGATCACGTCGTCGTCGACAATGCCGGGGCGGACGACGGGGTGTTGGCGACCGCATACCGCATCGCGCAGGATGTCGGGCCGGTCATTCGCAACACGCTGATCGCCCATTCGGCCGGATGCGGGATCACGCGGATGACCGGCACGACCTGGACGACCGATTTCACTCTCCCCGCGCTGAACAACACCTTCCAAAACAACCTCGGGCCGGCGCAGTGCGGTCCCTGAAGGGCATCGCCACAAGTTGATGCGCCGCCTGGCGGTCGCCGGCGTCGCAACCCTGGTCCTCGTGGGGATGGGGATATGGGCGATCACTTCCAAGCCCCGGCAGCTGCACCGCGTAGATGATCGAGCAGGCCTCCTCGATTCCTCCGACATTGAAGCATTCGAGAGCTATCTCGAGAGCATCGAATACGAGTCCGGAGTGGACATTCGTTTCGTGTTCGTCGACAGCCTGGTGGGAGAGACGCTGGAGCAGTTCGCGGTCCGGACGGCACGCGCACAGGGCATCGGCCAGAATCTCGACCGCCGCGGCATTCTCTTGGCCTACGACGTGCGAGGGAAGCGCCTCCGCATCGAGGTCGGTCCCACGCTGCAGGGCATCTTTCCAGACGGCTTCGTGGGCTACCTGATGCACGAGCAGCTGCACAGTTACTTCACCACCAAGAAGTACGCGTCCCTCGGCTTGCGCCGTACTGTGTACATGCTGCAGACCCGGCTGCGCCGCGCCGAGCTGGGCGACGACTATGATCCCCGGCCCGCGGCGTTCATCGCCGACCGGCGCCGCCTGGCGATCGGGGGAGGGGCCAGCGAACCGACGGACTCAGCC
>DASTHG010000192.1:0-2214 GCA_035718325.1 Gemmatimonadales bacterium
CGTTGTTGCGCTTGGCGCGGCAGGCTGGTCGGGCGCCGGGGTCAACCGTGGCTCGGCGCCGAGCCAGTAGAGTCCATTCGCCATGATGCAGAATCCCGTGGCCGCAAACCAGACCATCGCCGCGCCCACGAAGCCCGTGAACGCGAGCCACCAGAGACTGTGCACCAGGGTGAGCACCGACGCGATGTTGATATTGATACCGACGGCGAGATAGATGCGCCGCTCGAGATACCAGCGGTCGGTCTGCATGAAGTAGAAGCTGCCGCGCTTCTTGGCCCGCTCACCCAGCATCGGCGTAAAGCCAAAGAGGCGCAGCAGATTCCCCACCACACAGAAGCCGGTCAACGACACGGCGATCGAGGCCATCCCCGTGGCCATGATCATCACGACCCACGCCTTGTTCACGAGAGCAGCGAGCGTCGTGGCGATCAACAGCACGAACCCCGCGATCAGCCAGACGGTCCGCTCGATGTACCACCGATGCGTGGGAACGATGTACACGCCGGAGCGAAGTGCCATGACTTCCTACTCTATCGCCCGGTCACCGGGGCGGCAAGAGCGACGCACCCGCGTACGCTCCTCCCGCTCACGCTCGTCCAGCGCCTGGCGCACCCGGGCGATGTCGCGGCGCAGTCGTGGTGAAACACGATGTTCCAACATGCGCACCTGGCGGGAGGTCTGGGCCAGCGCCTGGCCGAGCCGCCGCAACAGCATCTCACGGGGAGCCGCATCGAGCAGCAGCTCGGTGAGTCGCTCGAATCCGTCGGCCGCGCGCTCCGCCGCAAGACCGGTGCCCGCGGGTGCCGTTCCCCGCGCCCCGAGCGTACGCCGAATCGGCGGCCGTGCCACGATGCGCGAGACCACAACGCCCCACACCGATCCCGGCTCCACTTCCAGGGTCAGGTCCCGTCCCGGCCACGCGAGCGCGCGCACGCCCGACATGCCGTGCTGGGCGAGGGCGCCGAGCAGATGCGGATAGGCGTCGCGTGCGAGGGTTGCGATCTCCTCGCGCGCGTCCGCAGCCGGCCGCGCGATGCGAAACAGCTCGGTCACGAGCGCCTCCCGCTTGCGGCGCAACACCGCCGCGCCGCGCGACAGGCGCTGCAACCGCCGGTTGGCCCGGACCAGCGCCAGGCGCGTCGGGGCGAGCCGTGCCTCGCTCATGATCGAGCCGCCCAGGTCGCGTCGCTGATACGGAGCAGGTCTTCACGCGGCAGTGTCTCCAGGAGACGCCATCCCTCGTGCATCGTCTCCGCGATCGTGCGCCGCGCGTGCCCCTGGCCGATGAACTCCGCCTCGAACCGCTCCGCGAAGCCGAGAGCGCGGCGGTCGGCGGGCAGCAGCCCCGCTTCGCCCACGATCGCCGCCATCATCCGGGCCTCTCTTCCGCGGGCGTATACAGCGTACAGCTGATCGGCCCATTCCCGGTGCTCCGGAACGGTATTCCCCACCCCGATACCTGCATTCATCAGCCTGGACAGCGACGGCAAGACGTCCACCGGGGGAAACACGCCGCGGCGATGCAGGTCGCGGCTCAGGACTACCTGTCCTTCGGTGATGTATCCGGTGAGGTCGGGGATGGGGTGCGTGATGTCGTCGTCGGGCATGGTGAGAATCGGGATCTGCGTTACCGACCCGGACCGCCCGGCCACGATGCCGGCCCGCTCGTACAAACTCGCGAGGTCGGTGTACATGTACCCCGGATAACCGCGCCGGCCCGGCAGCTCCTCGCGGGCCGTCCCGATCTCGCGCAGCGCCTCGCAGTAGTGGGTCATGTCGGCGATGACCACGAGGACGTGCATCCCCGCCTCGAACGCGAGGAACTCCGCTTGCGTCAGCGCCAGGCGCGGCGCGAGCAGGCGCTCGATCGTGGGGTCGCGCGTCTGGTTCAAGTACAACACGCTGCGCTCCACCGCACCACTGCGCTCGATGCGCTCGAGGAACTCGTCCCCCTCGCGCGCCGTGATCCCGATGCCGGCGAACACGACGGCGAACGCTTCGCCACGCGGCGCTCGTGCGCCGGCGACGATGCTCGCGGCGAGCTCCAGCGCCGGCAGGCCGGGGCCGGAAAAGACCGGGAGCTTTTGCCCCCGCACCAGCGTGTTCATCCCGTCGAGGGCCGAGATCCCCGTCTCGATGAAGTCTCGCGGTCGAGCGCGGCGCACCGGGTTGAGCGGAGCCCCCCAGACCGGGCGCGACGCCTCTCCCAGGGGC
>DASTHG010000193.1:0-5042 GCA_035718325.1 Gemmatimonadales bacterium
AGCGGCGCTCGCCGCGGCGCGGTCGCTGGTCGCCGCGGGACACGACGTCACCGTCGCTGCCCCGCGCCGGCTGGCGCTCGCCACGGTCACGCGCGGCGTCCGCGCCGTGCGGCACCGGCAGGATGCGCTGCGCGATCCCACCGCGTACGCCGTCGAGCTCGGGTTGCTCATGAAGAGCCGTGCGATAAACCTGGTGCTCCCGATCACCGATGCATCGGTCATGGCCTTGCTCGAGCACCGTATCGCACTGCCGCCTTCCGCGATCGTCCTGGCACCGCCGCTGCCGGCGTACCGTCTCGCGTCCGACAAGCTCGAGAGTCAATGTCACGCCCGCTCGGCGGGACTCGACGTCCCGGAGTCGATCGTGCTCGATACGGCGGCCGAGCGGGAGCACCTGAAGACGCATCCACCGGACGCCACGTTTTTCCCCGCCGTCGTCAAACCCCACGCCTCCCTCGTTCCCCGCGAAACGGGGGCTGGCCGCCGCAAGACCGGCGTCGTTCCTGTCTCCGATGTCGACGCGTTGCACGACGCGTTGGCGCCGCTCCCGCTGGAAGCGTTTCCCGTCCTGCTGCAGCGACGCGTCCAGGGACCCGGGGAGGGACTGTTTCTGCTGCGCTGGAACGGCCACATCCTGGCCGCGTTCATGCACCGTCGCCTGCGTGAGAAGCCGCCATCGGGCGGCGTGTCCGTCTATCGCGAAAGCATCCCCCTCGACCCGGCTCTGCTCCACGCGGGAACCCGGCTGCTCGAGCTGCTCGACTGGCAAGGCGTCGCCATGATCGAATGCAAGCGCGACTCGAGCACCGGCCGTCATGTCCTCATGGAAATCAACGGGCGGTTGTGGGGTTCGCTGCAGCTGGCGATCGACGCCGGCGTGGATTTCCCCCGGCTCATGGTCGCGGCAGCGGGGGGCGCCCCGGTGGCGCCGGTCACGAGCTACCGCCCGGGCGTGAAGAGCCGTTGGTTCTGGGGGGACGTCGACCATCTCTATCAGCGACTGCGTCATTCGCGCCGGGCGCTGCAGCTCGACGGCAATGCCGGAGGCCGTCTCGGCGCGCTATGGGGCTTCTTCCGGCATGCCGCGCAAGAGCGGGAAGAGATCTGGCGCTGGCGCGACCCGGCTCCGTTCCTGGTCGAGTCGCTCTCCTGGCTTCATCTCCTGGGCTGACGCGCCAGTCTCCCCGCCGCGCATTGTCGCCAACAGCGCATCGACACGGTCGCGGAAACAGACCTGCACGACGGCACCATAGCTCGCCACGCCGCTCGCGATCACGAGACCGAGTCGCACCATCGGACCGATCCCCGCTGGCAACAGCGCGCGCACGCCCAGCACCGCGAGTGTCATGATCGCCGTGCCGAGCGTGGCCGGGCCGAGCGCCCGCACGTAGTCGGACAGCCGCATCCGGGTCAGATAGAGCGCATAGCCGACAAACCACGGCAGCACGACGATCGGGTGTGCCGCGAGCCAGACGAAGGCGACGCCGCTCGGTCCCCAGGGAGTGGCGAGGTAGAACAGCACGGGCATGACGATACTGGCACCGAGCGTGAGCCACATGTTCGCCTTGGCGTGACCCGTCGCGACGATGAGCTGCGGCGGCAACGTCGAGAGCGAGCGCAACGCCGCCGAGAGGGCGAGGAAGCGCAATGGCCAGATCGCCGGCTGCCACGCCGGACCAAGCATTCCCGCTACGAACAAATCGGCGATGAGGGCGATGCCGACCGAGGCGGGGAAGGTGACGAGGGCGAGCCCCTCGGTGATCTTCGCGAGGTAGCGCCGCAACGCGGCTTCATCGTGCTGCACCGCCGACAGGATCCCCGGGGTCACCCCCGCGAGCAGCGCGCTGACCCGGTCCACCGGGATGCTGCCGATCGTCCAGCCGAGCGTGTACACGCCGAGCGCCGCGGGGCCGAGCACGCGGCCTACGATCGTGAAATCCGCGTTGGAATAGGCGTACCACGAGATGCGTGCCACCACCACCTGCCAGCCGAACGTCACCGCGGCGCCGATGCGGTCCGCGCCGGACCCGCGCCGCGGCCACGCCAGACGGTGCGGCCGCCACAGCAGGAGCAGCAGCGTGGTGGTGGTCTTCCCGACGATCGGCCCGGCAACGAGTGCCCAGTAGCTCTGCGTCACGGCGGCGACGGTCAACGTGACCGTCGCGGTCACGATCGGTTCCAACCCATCGGCCGTGGCGAGGCGCCGGAATTGCAGCTCGCGCTGCAGCAGCGCGCGCGGCAGCACCTGCAAGGCGCTGACCGGAAACAGCATGCTCAAGGCAAAGACGACGGGGCGGACCGCGGGCTCGTGGAAGAACGTCGCGATCAGACCGGAGGTCAGGGACGCGAGGGCACAGAGGCCGAAGCCGATGAGCAGCGCCACGCCGCCGAGACGGGCCGTCTGCGATTCGGTCAGGTCGCGCCGCTGCACGACGGCCGCCCCGAGGCCGAACTCGTTCACCAGCTGCATCAGCCCCACGAAGACGAGCGCCATCCCCACGAGGCCGTACGCCTGGGGGGCGAGAAAGCGCATCACCAGGATCGTCGAGATCCACGTGAGCAGCTGAGAGGCCCACTTCGTGGCGCCCGTCCACGCAAGGCCGTGCACGAGCGAGCGGTCGAGCGTTTCCCGATTCACGCCTGAGCGGGGAAGAGGTGCGTCGAATGTGCCGTGGCGCGTGCGGCCGCCTCCGGAAGCGGCACCACCCACCGTCCGCCGCTGCGGTCCCAATACTTATGGAAGAGCCCCGCCTGCTGGATGACATAGCCGTAATCGCGCACGCCGGTGTGATACAACCAGGTGGCGAGCCGCAGCCGCTCGCGCCGCAACAGCTCGCGCGGGAAGGTCGCGGCGGTGAGGATCTCGTGCGCCCGGGAGAGCAGCGGCCGTTTGCGCGAGCGCTTCACGGCACGGTCGGTCGACACGTCCCACTGGTACTTCACGCCGGGGGGGAGCGGCAGCGGGCAGGGGAGGTGGCCGGGATACGCCTGCCACGGAACGGATGTAATCACCGGCGGCATGAGACGTAGCCAGTCGAGGTAGAGGCGGTGGTACAGGCCCCAATCGACCTGTGTCTGCATCACCGCCTGGAGAAACTCACCGTCGTAGAACGGCAGCTGCAGCTCGACGCGATGCCGATCGATCTCTTCGAAGTGCGTAGCGAGGTGCCGGCGCTGGTCGTTGTGCAGCAGGAAGAGGTACAGGGCCCTGCCGTCGTCCTCGCAATGCAGATCGGCCATCTCCTCGAGCACGCCCTGGTGCAACAGCGTCCCGAGCGAACGGCCGACGGCCGGCTGTAACAAGTGCCGCGACACGAACGCCTGTTGCTGCTGCAGGAACAGGTCGATGGCGGCGTCAGGGCGGCCGGCGCGCAGGTGGTCGACCATCGCGCTCGTCAGATACACGTGTCCGAGGGGCACACTGCCCCCGTCGCCCGACCACGCGAGCCGCGGCCGCTCGGGGCCTGGCGCTTCGCCGTCGACGGAGGCGAAGGCAGCCGCCATCAAGTCCGAGAAGCGCAGCTCTTCATCGAGGCGCATCGGCGATTCGCGGTGATCGGTGTGCACCGCGGCCGCGAACAAGCTCGCGAGCACCTGGTCTTGCGTGCCGGTGACCCCGAAACACCAGGTGCGCACGCGTACGCCGAGGCTCGTCAGTGTGGCCACGACGGTGCGCGAGTCGAGCCCGCCACTCAAGAACGAAGCGGTCATGCGGTCGTCTCGTGAACGACAGGCGACGGCGTCGACGAACTGGTCGCGGATGCGGGCGAGCTGCAGCGGGGCGGACTGCGTGGAGAGCGGCACGTCGTCCCAGCGCCAGTACTGAGTCTGGCGCGCACGATCCGCTGCGACGGTCAGCACCTCGCCGGCGCGCAGCAGCTGGATGCCGTGATAGGGAGTGCGCGATCCCAACGGTTGGCCGAGGCAGGCCAGCTCCGCCACGGCGCGCACGTCCATGTGACGTTGCACGTCGCTCGTCGCTTCGAGAATCCGCAAGGCGCTGGCCCACACGACGTAGTCGGGCCCGAGCCAGTAGTAGACGGGCCGGATGCCGAGGCGGTCGGTGATGAGCGTCAGGCGCGGGTCGTCGCGGGTGCCGGGGTGATAGTGGACCAGCGAGAACACGCCGCGTGTCAGCGCGGCGATGGCATGGTCGCCACGCGTCAGACTGTCGTGCAACAACCCCAGGTCCTGGGCGCGCGTCCGGCCGTACCGTCCAGTGGCGGCGAGCAACGGCTGTCCGGCCAGCATCGAGGCCGAGCCGTCGGGCGGAGTGTGTACGGCGGGATGGCCATAGGCGCCGATGTCGACCTTGACCATGTACACGCGGCGATCGCTGAACACGACGGGTTCATCGCGTGGATCGCGCGACACCGCGCCGTACAGCGCGTCGCACAGCGTCGGCGGCAAGTCGACGTGCGGCCGGCGGGCGAAGGCACCGGCGAGGATCGTCACGCCGCCTCCCGGAAGCGCGACGCCGGCGATTCGACGTACACGCGGTGCCACACCGAGAAGGTCAAGAGCGCCCAGAGGATCGTCTCGCGGTTGTGGCGGCGCGACTGGTGCTCGCGCACGAGGCGCGTCACGGTGCGGCCGTCGAACAACCCGAGCCGCGCCAGGCGATCCGCCGACAGCTCGTCTTCGAGCACGGGGCGGAGCTCGTGACGCAGCCACGCCGCGGTGGGCCCCACGAACCCGCGTTTCGGAGACGTCAACTGTTCGGGCAGCAACCGCGGCGCGACTGCACGCTTCAAGAGTTGCTTGAGTGTCCAGCGCCGTCCGATCTTGGCCTGCGCGGGGAGCGGGAAGACGTGCTCCACCAGTCGGTGATCGACGAACGGCACGCGGATTTCCAGACCATGCGCCATCGCCAGGCGGTCGGACAGGGCGAGGATGTCGTCCGGAAGGAATGTCTGATAGTCGAGCGCCAGCGCGGCGTCGAGCCCCACTCGGCCGCGGGCCAGCGCTTCGAAGCGCCGCCGCGCAGTGCCATGCTCGATGACCTGGCGCAACGCGGGGGTGTACAGGGCCGCCCGCTCCAG
>DASTHG010000194.1:0-5161 GCA_035718325.1 Gemmatimonadales bacterium
CGCCGACAGGACGGCCGGTCCGGCCAGCTGCTCCAACCGCTCGCAGGCTCGCTGCGCGGCCACCTCGGCCGGAGACCCGAGTTGTGCGCGTCGCAAGCCCTCGACCTCGTCCGCGGGCACCAGCTCCCACGGGTTCGCCAATACGGTCAGAATCTCGAGATCCGCGTGCGCGACCGCCGCCACCTCGGCGGCGGTGAGGGCGGCGCGTGGATTGAGCGCCCGGAGACTGATTCCAGCCAGCACACGTTGTAGTTGCATCGCCTCGCTCCTTCGGCAAGCAACTTGCCCGGCGATGCTTGAAGCAGGCGTGAAGGGCGAGTGAGCAAAGCCCGGAGGGCCGGCGTCATCGGCTGCGAAGCCGCCAGCATTCAAAGAAGTCGACCCATGTCAGTCTGCGACCTACGGGTGCCGCGAGCCTGGCCTTGCCCCGTGTCGCCAAGTCTGCAAGATATGGTTTATTAAAGGCTCCATGAAGCCGACTAAAGGGTCTATGAAGTCCAGGCGCCGCCCGGCGGCGTCGACCCAGCTGGCGCTGCGCATCGAGCAGCGCTTTCGTCGGCTGCTGTCGATCACGACCGCCATTTTTTCCGAACACACCATCGAGTCCGTGCTGCAGCGCATCGTGGACGGCGCCCGCGACGTCGTCGGCGCGCAGTACGCGGCGCTGGGCGTCCTGACGCCGGACGGGAAATCACTCGCCACGTTCATTACGTCGGGCATCGACCAGCGCCTGCGCGCCCGCATCGGGGATCTGCCGCACGGGCACGGGCTCCTGGGGCTGGTCATCCGGGAAGCCAAGCCGATTCGCACACCCGACATCGCCCGCCATGCCGCGCAGTGCGGATTCCCGCCCCACCATCCGACGATGCACTCGTTTCTGGGCGTCCCCATCGCGCTGGGCCAGTCGGTCTACGGGAACCTGTATTTCACCGAAAAGATCGGCGCCCGCGAGTTCGACGCCGAAGACGAGGGGATCGCGGTGCTGCTCGCGGGCCAGGCAGCGGTGGCGATCGAAAACGCCCGCCTCATGGAGGAGAGCAGTCGTCTGATCACGCAGGTGCGCGACATGCAGCGTCAGCGCGACCTCTTCTTCGCGATGATGAATCACGAGCTGCGCAACGCCCTGACCGGCGTCTACGGGTGGGCGGAACGGCTCGTCCGCCCGCGCACCGCCGACGGACTGGCCCAGGCGGCGAAGGAAGTCTATGAGGGAACCGAACGGACTATCTCGCTGCTCAATAACTTCCTCGACCTGACGCGCCTCGATGCAGGGAAGGTGCGGCCGGTGTCGCGCGACGTGGACGCGGCAGAAGCCGCTCACCGGGCGGTCACGGGATTCGAGCCGGCCGCGGAGGCAAAGCAGCTCGTGCTCGCGGTCGATGCCCGGCCCAGCGTCTCGCTGCGGACCGACCCCGTGCGCCTGCAGCAAATCCTCGTGAACCTGCTGAGCAATGCCATACGTCACTCGCCCGAAGGGGGGCGCGTCCAGGTCGGCGTTCGTCCCAACGGCGGTACGATCGAATTCCTCGTGCAGGACGAGGGGCCAGGGGTCCCGCGCGAAGCGCTCGACCGCATCTTCGAACCGTTCGAGCGGTTCGATCCACATTCCGGTGTGGGCACGGGCCTTGGTCTGCCAGTGTCACGACGTCTCGCGGAGGTCCTGGGGGGACAGCTGAACGTGAAGTCCGCCCCGGGGCAGGGGGCCACGTTCATACTTGAGCTGCCATCGCTGCCCCCCACGTGAAGAGGTCTTCACGTTTTCCTTAGAATTCATTAAACGCGGGCACACTAGCGTCGAAACTATGAACCCCCCCGTACCGGAACCATGAAAACCTTCCAGGTGGGACTATGAAACTCCTCGTGGTGGAAGACGACCGGAAGGTCGCGGGCTTCATCGAGCAAGGGTTGCGGGAAGAAGGCTATGCGGTCGATATCGCCCCCGATGGGGACGAGGCGACGATGCTGGCCCACGTCTACGACTACGATCTCGTAGTGCTGGACGTGATGCTGCCGAAGAAGAACGGGCTGCAGGTGGCAGCGGAGCTGCGGCGGGAGGGCCGGCGCACGCCGATCCTGATGCTCACGGCGCGGGACGCGACGGAAGACGTGGTGCGCGGGCTCGACGCCGGGGCCGACGACTACCTCGCCAAGCCATTCAAGTTCGACGAGCTCTTGGCGCGGGTCCGCGCGTTGCTGCGCCGTGGCGGCGCCGCACGCACCGACCTGCTCGTGTACGGCCCGATCGAGCTGGACCGTCTGAAACACAAGGTGCGGGTGACGGGCAAGGGAATCGATCTCACGCCCAAGGAATTCCATCTGCTGGAGCACTTCCTGCTGCACGCCGAGGAAGTGGTCCGTCGTACCGAGTTGCTCGAGAAAGTGTGGGACATGCACTTCGATCCGGAGAGCAACGTCGTCGACGTCCATGTCGGCAACCTCCGTCGCAAGCTGCGCCAGCTGGCCGGACAGGAATTGATCCACACCGAGCGCGGCGTCGGGTTCCGGCTCCAGCAGCCTGACGAGACGCGACAAAGCGCGTGACCCAATCGCTCCGACGGACCCTCGTCGTCCGATTTGCGGCGACGATGGCCGTCGGCTTGGTGGTGGCGTCCGCGGCCATCTGGGTAGCGGCGTCGCGCGTGCTGCACCATCAGCTCGATCAGGGTCTCACGGCGATGGTGTTCATCGCCGCCAACGAGGTGGCGCAAACCCCGCACTGCGAGACCGCGGCGCACACGATGGCACTCGATGCGCTGCGCTATCAGCACGAGGTCAACCGCTTCATCGTCTTCCGCGATCCCAGCTGTGGTGCAGCGTGGGCGATCCCCGGCTGGGCGGCCGACCTTCCCGCCGATAGTGTGGCGGCGGCCGCCGCCCGCAGCGATCGGCAGACCTTCAGTGAAGCTCGCTGGCACGACATGGACATGCGCTCGACCTACCTCGCGGTGGCAGCCGGCACGACTGGCGGCAGGCAGGGTGTCATTCAGGTGGCCGCGTCGCTCGATCCGGTGCAGCGGCTGCAACGGTTGATGCTGCTGTCCCTGGTGGGGATCGTTGTGCTCGGGACCGCGGCGACGGTGGTCGGGGCTGGGCGCCTGGCCGCGTCCGCCGTCCGGCCGGTCAGGGAAATCGCCGAGCAGGCATCCCACATCGCCGCCGGCACGCTCGATCAGCGATTGGCGGCGCAGGCGACCGCCGAAGAGTATCGCGGTCTGGTCGGCGTGCTGAACGGCATGCTCGATCGCCTGAGCAGCGCATTCACCATCCAGCGCCGGTTCACCACTGATGTGAGCCATGAGCTGCGCACTCCGTTGACCGCGCTGCGCGGGGAGATCGAGGTCACTCTGCGGAACGAGCGGTCGCCACTGGAATACCAGCGGGTACTCAACAGCGCGCTCGAGGAAATCGAGCGCATGACGACGATGACCGAGGAATTGCTGCTCATCAACCGGGCCGAGTCGCGTCAGCTCACGCTGCGGCGGGAGCCGACCGACTTGCTGGCGGTCGCCCAGCAGGCGCTCGACGCCTTTCGGCACCGGATTGCGGAAAAGGAGCTGCGGACCGAATGTGTGGGCGGCAACGGCGGGACCCACGTCGATGTCGATGCCGGTTTGATTCGCCGGCTGCTGGACGAGCTGGTGGACAACGCCATCACCTATACCGATTTCGGGGGTGCCGTGAGCGTCAAGCTGGAACAGGCCCCGGGTGTCGAGCGCGTCGTCGTGGAAGACTCCGGGCCGGGCATCGCCGCCGCAGATCTGCCGCACCTCTTCGACCCGTACTACCGGGCGGATCAAGCGCGCACCAGCGGCGCGGGTACGGGACTGGGTCTGACTGCCGCACTCGCCATCGCCCGGCTGCACGGCGGCGCTATTCGCGCGATGAATCGCGCCACGGGGGGCGCCCGCTTCGAGGTCGATCTACCGGTGCCAGGGAGAGCGTGATCGTGGAAGCCGGACTACAGGACGCGATCGCGGTTGCCCGTGCCAGCTATCAGCGCGCCGCCCTGGCGCCCGACTTCTTCACGGCTTTCTACGACCGACTGTTCGAGGTGCGACCCGATACCCGGCAGCTGTTCGCTCGGACCGATTTCGAGCGACAGCACCGGCTGTTGCGCCATGCGATCGGTCTGTTGCTCAGCTTCCCCGAGCAGCCGGACGGAGAGCCGACCATCCTCGCCCGCATCGCCGAGCGGCACAGCCGGCGCGACTTGGCCATCGATCCGTCGCTCTATCCGCCGTTTCTCGAGAGTCTCCTCGACACCATCAAACGCTGTGATCCGGAGTGTACGCCGGCCGTCGAGCACGCCTGGCGGACGACCCTGGCGAAGGGATTCGCCTACATGCAAACGCGCTACTGATCTGAGACTCTGATGGGACGCCTCAGTCTGCAGCGCTATCCGGTGGCAGTACTCGCCGCCACCGGACTGGTCGCCGGCCTCATCATTCACATTCTCTTTCAAGACCCGGCCCTTGCCCGCCGGGTCTTCTTCGTCACGTTGGCCCTGGGAGGCACGCCGCTCGTCGCACGGACGTTGTGGGGGATCGTGCATGGCCGTTTCGCCGCGGACGTCGTGGCCATGCTGGCGATCGTCGGAGCGGTCGTATTCCGGGAGCCATTCGCGGGCGCGGTGATCGTGCTGATGCAGTCCGGGGGCGAGGCGCTGGAAGCGTACGCGATGCACCGAGCCACGGCGTCGCTCGAAGCACTGCTGGCCCGCGCACCCAAGATCGCGCACCGGCTCTCGGGTGAGCAGCTCGAGGACATCACGGTCGAAGCAGTCCGTCCGGGCGACCTGTTGGCCGTGAAACCGGGAGATCTCGTGCCGGTCGACGGCGTGGTCACCGCCGGGACGTCGGCGGTAGACCAGTCGGCCCTCACCGGCGAGCCGATCCCGATTCGGGCGCTGCCGGGGACGGCGCTGATGAGCGGGAGCGTGAACCTGGAAGGGGCACTCACCATCCGGGCACTGCGCCCGAGTGCGGAGAGCCAATACCAGATGATCGTACAGCTCGTGGATCGGGCACGGGCCGAGAAGCCGCCGATCGTCCGCATCGCCGATCGTGTCGCCATCTGGTTCACTCCGGTCACCCTGCTCATGTGCGGCATCGCATATCTCGTGACACACGATCCCGCGACCGCGCTCGCCGTGCTCGTCGTC
>DASTHG010000195.1:0-3059 GCA_035718325.1 Gemmatimonadales bacterium
CTCGGCGAGTGGCAACCCGTGCGGGATCACGTAGAGACGCGTCCACGCCATCACGTGATCGACGCGCAGCACCCCCGCGACCGAGGCCTGATGGCCGATCGACGCCGCGAGATAGCGGTGCCCCTCGAGCCGCGACGCCGCCGGCAGCACTGGCGCGAAACCCCAGTCCTGGCCGCTCGGGAATCCCGGATCAGGCGGCGCACCGACCGACATCCCGTCCGAGAACAACGTCTGGCGCGACCAGGGATCGTACCCGTCGGGGTGGACGCCGACCGCGAGATCGAGACCTAACCGCATCCCCGTCGGATCGAGCCGCTCTCGCAAGCCCTGCAGCTGTCCGCGCACCAGCGTCTGCGCCACGAGATGGAAGCGCTCTTCTTCCACGTCGAGATGCTCGACGCCGAGCTTGCCGGCGCGCGCTGCGGCGGGCCAGTCGCGCCAATTCCTGCCGAGTCGCTTCTGCGCGCCGCGGAAGTGAGCGTAGCGCACCAGCTCGCCGTCCAGCGCCCCATCGGGGATCGGGCGGCCAGCGAGCGCAGCACGCACCTCGGCGTCGGCGCGCGTCACGTCGAGCATCGTGACGTCGCCGACCGGCTTGTGCCCTTGCTCCAGGTCGAGCATCAGCTCCGACCAGAACAGCCGGCTCACCGGTGAATAAGGACTTGGCTCAGGGTGATTGGAATTGAAGGTGGGAAGGAGCGGGAGTGCCGTGACGAGATCGCCGCCGCGCTCGCGCAGCCAGCGACACAGCGACTCGAGATCTTGTAAGTCCCCCACTGCTCGGCTGCGTCGCGAGCGCAGGGCCGCGACCTGCGTGCCGACGCCCCAGCTGCGATGCGAGCCAGGACGGCGCCAGGCCTCTGTCGGCGCCGAGATCACGGTGCACGTCGTGTTGCCCGCTGATAGCCGGTGATAGCCCATGGGGAGGGGGCGGTTATCGAGTGGCAGCCTTTCACCGCTCTCGAGTTGTACCTCTCGCCGCCTTTTCCGCCGCTCCTCGTCTCCCTCCCGACGTGGGGAAGCGACCCTCCGCTGCGGTGGGGGAAGGACGCCGTTCCATGCGACAATGACTGGCGACAGCCCACCCGTGTGGGTCGTGCGGTACTCGTGCAGTGCTTTGCCGGCGTCGCTGAACGCTGTGACCGGGGCCCCGAGCGCCGCGCAGACGCGTATCAGCGTCTCCGGCCCTACGGTCACCTTCTTCCCCAGTCCGTCGGTATAGCGGGTGTGGACCCCCAGCTCGGTGGCGAGGGCGCGCAGCGCCTTCAGCTCATCCACTACTTGGCCGGGCGGAAACGGATCGCCTGCCCGCCCCCGGGTGCCAAGACCAGGTGCAGCCGCGAGGCACTGGTCACCGAGCGGTGCGTGATCGTCACCGGGAAGGGATTGTCGAGCCAATTGGCCTTGGGGCCGTCGGCGTAGATGTCCGCCACGTACAATTTCCCCGGTGTCAGAAACGACAGCGGTACTTCGAACGTGCGCGGCTGCTCGTCGGTGATCGCGCCCAGGAACCACGTCTGGGCCCCGCGCTGGCGCCGCGCCACGATCACGTAGTCGCCGATCTTGCCGTCGATCACGCGCGTCGTGTCCCAGTCGACAGCGACGTCCTTGATGAACTGGAACTCCGGATGGTTGGCGTAGTTCTCGGGGAGATCGGCCGCCATCTGCAGCGGCGAGTAAATCACGACGTACAGCGCCAGCTGCTTCGCGATCGTGGTGCGCACCCGGGGCTCGAACGGCTGATGCGCGTGGCCGCTCGAGCGCTCCAGGATATCGAAGATTCCCGGCGTGAAATCCATCGGGCCGTCGAGCAGCCGCGTAAAGAAGAGAATCGTCTCGTGCTCGGGCGGGTTGCCGCCGTCGCCCGACCAGGCGTTGTATTCCTGCCCACGGGCCCCTTCGCGCGACATGAAGTTCGGATAGGTGCGCCGCTCGCCGGTGTCGTGCATCGGCTCGTGCGCATCGACACCGATGTGGTGCTTCGCCGCCTCCTCCACCACATGGCGATAATGCTGCGCCATGAACTGCGAGTAGTGCGAGTGCCCCTCGCTCGTGCCGTCGGTGACGTAGCCCGTCTTGATCGCGTCGACACCGAGTGACTGATAGAGCGTGAACGCGCTGTCCATCTGGCGCTCGTAGTTCTGGATCCCGCCGGACGTCTCGTTGTGGACGATCAGCCGCACGCCCTTCGATTTCGCGTAGCGCGCGACTTCCGGGAGGTCGTAGTCGGGATACGCCTGGGTGAACGAGAACGCTTCGCGGTTCTTGATCCAGTCGCCGTCCCAGCCGGTGTTCCATCCCTCGACCAGCACGCCGCCGAAACCGTTCGCCGCCGCGAAGTCGATCATCTTCTTGGCGTTCACCGTCGTCGCGCCGTGCTTCGGACCTGACGCCCACGTGTTCACGCCGAGGTGCATCCCCCACCAGATGCCGACGTACTTCATCGGTTTGATCCAGTCGGTGGCCGGGAGGACGTTGGGCGGATTGAGGTTGAGCCCAAGGACGGAGGGAGCGAGGTCGGTGACCTTGTCGGCGATCTGAATCGTGCGCCACGGCGTGTTGAATGGCGTCGTCACGCGCGCTTTCACCCCATCGGCCAGCGGTGCCAGCGCCGCGCGCAGCGTGTGGCTCTCCATGCGCGCCCCGGCGAGAAACATGCGGGCGTAGTTCTCGAGATCGGCCTCGTGGATCACCATGAACGTGTGGCCGTCCGTGCCTTCGAGCGTCAACGGCGTCTGCACAGAGTCGAGCGTGGAGATGGGACTGGAGGAGAACAGCTGTTCCGAGCGGTCGAGCCGCGGCCGGTTCGAGGCGATCCACCATGCCTTGGGGTTGTCGGCGAAGGAGAACTCGGTCAGCTCGTCGGTGATCACCAGGGAATTGAGTCCTGGCTGTTTCGGCAGCTCGTAGCGGAAGCCGATCCCGTCATTGAACGCCCGCACGCGCACGGTGAACGTCCGGTTCGGCGCCACCTGTTCGGCGACGGTCACTGCCAGCTCGTTGTGGTGATCGCGCACGCGCGCGACCTCTCCCCAGGGCTGCGTCCACGTCTCGTCGTG
>DASTHG010000196.1:0-5166 GCA_035718325.1 Gemmatimonadales bacterium
GTCGAGTTACTACGGCTGTCCCCGAGGATTGAGCCTGCGGGCGCTCCTGCCGGGTGCGTTGTGGGGAGGCCGTGACGGGCGCGTCGCCGGGTCGCCCGAGCGCACCGAGCGGACGATCACGCTGGTCCAGGCGCTACCGTCACTGCTCGAGCGGGAGCGGGCCTTCTCCCGCTCGCCCAGACGCCGCGCCGCCTACGAGGCGCTGGAAGCCCTCGGCGGCACAGCCCCACTGCGTCATCTCGTGGCGCAGCTGAAGCTCGGGCCGACGGTGTTGACCGGGCTGGTACGCCAGGGCCTGGCGCGCATCGATCGGGTCGCGGCTCCACGCGATCCCTTCGCCGAGCTCGCCGTGGCGCCGCCGCCGGCGCTCACCGCCGATCAACGCCGCGCGATGGACGAAATCCTCGCGACTCCCGTCGAGACGCCCATCCTCATCGAAGGCGTGACCGGGTCGGGGAAGACGCTCGTCTACCTCGAGGTCCTGCGCAGCATGGTGGAGTCGGGTCGGGGAGCGATCCTCCTCGTTCCCGAGATCGCGCTCACCCCCCAGACGGTGGCCCGGGTGCGCGGCGTCTTTGGCGACGCCGTCGCAGTGCTGCACTCGGGGCTGTCCGACGCCGAGCGCGCCGACGCCTGGCGTGCCTTGCGGCAGGGCAAGAAGCGCGTTGCCGTCGGCGCCCGGTCGGCGATCTTCGCCCCGGTCCAACGGCTGGCGGTCATTGTCGTCGACGAAGAGCACGAGCCCAGCTACAAGCAGGGCACCGCACCGCGCTACCACGCGCGCGACGTAGCGTTGGCGCGAGGCCGGGTGGAAGGCGCGCGGGTGCTGTTCGGCAGTGCCACACCGTCGCTCGAGCTGCTGCACCAGGTCGCCCACGGCGCTGTGCGCCGGGTGGAGCTGCCGCGCCGCATCGGCGACCGTCCCCTCCCGCCGGTGGAAATGGTAGATCTGCGCTCGGCGGAGCGGGTTCCAGAGGCGGGTCCCGTGGCGTGGAGCGAGCCGCTCGATCGCGCAGTGCGCGACGCCCTGGAGCGCAAGGAGCAGGTGATCCTGCTGCTCAACCGGCGCGGCTTCGCTTCGTTTCTGCAATGCCCCACCTGCGGCACAGTGCCGGGGTGCCCGCGCTGCGCCATCTCGCTCACTGTCCACACGACGCCGAGCGCGCTGCGCTGCCACTACTGCGGCCATGAGGAGCCGCTCGGGCTCACCTGCAAGAGCTGTGGGGCGACGACGCAGCGCATGCGGGGCCTCGGCACGCAGCAGCTCGAGCATTTTGTCGGGTTACGGTTTCCGGCCGCACGCATCGCCCGCATGGATCTCGACACCACGAGCACGAAGTGGAGCCACCACCGCATTCTCGAGCGCGTGGCGCGCGGGGAGGTGGATATCCTGCTGGGCACGCAAATGATCGCCAAGGGGCTCGATTTCCCCGGCGTAACGGTGGTGGGCGTCGTCGACGCCGACACCGGGCTCCATCTGCCAGACTTCCGTGCGGCGGAGCGGACGTTTCAGCTGGTGGCGCAGGTGGCGGGACGTGCCGGGCGTGGCCCGGCCGGGGGGCGCGTGGTGGTGCAGACGCGGTCGCCGGACCACCATGCCCTGCGGTCTGCCGCGTCGCACTCCGTCGCGGCGTTTGCCGCCGCCGAGCTGCCGCTCCGGTCGCTGCCGAACCCGCCCTACCCGCCGCACCTCGGTCTGATTCGGTTCGTGGCCCTGGGCAGGACGGAGGACGCGGCTGCCGGGCGCGCCACGCGCGTAGCGGAGTGGTTGCGGCGTGCCAACACCGAGCGGCTCGGGGGGGCTCTGACCATCCTCGGGCCGGCGGCGTGTCCCATCGCGCGGCTGCACGGGCGCTGGCGCTGGCACGTGCTGATCAAATCGGCCGAGCCGCGGATTCTGGGGCGCGTGATGCGGGCGTGGCGTGCGCAGGGACGCGCGGCGTCGCTCATCGTCGCCGATCGCGACCCGGTCGCGATGCTCTAGATCTTCAAACCACGCGGCCCAATGTACTCCGATTGTGGACGGATCAGGTGGTCCTCGGCGTGCTGCTCGATCACGTGCGCGCACCATCCCGCGACGCGCCCGCAGGCGAACGTCGCCACAAACGAGCGCGGCTCGAGACCGAGCGATTGCAGCACGAGGGCAGTGTAGAACTCCACGTTGGTTCGCAGGTTTCGTCCTGGCTTCACTTCCTCGAGCACGCGTAGCACCGTCTGCTCCACGGCGCGCGCGAGATCGAACAGCCCGCGGTTTTCGAGATGCGCCGAGCTCATGGCGTCGGCGACGGCGCTGAGTACCTCGGCCCGCGGGTCCCGGACCTTGTAGACGCGATGTCCGAACCCCATGATGCGGCGCCCCGCGGACAGCTCGGTGCGCACCCACCCCTCGGTGCGGTCCGCCGAGCCGATCTCCTGCAGCATGTCGAGCACCGGGCCGGGCGCACCGCCGTGCAACGGACCCTTGAGGGCGCCGATCGCGCCGGTAACCGCGCTGACCATGTCGGAGCGGGTGCTGGCGATGACCCTGCCGGCGAACGTCGACGCGTTCATCCCGTGGTCGAGGACCGTCACCCAGTACGTATCGAGGGCGCGCGCGGCGATCGGATCCGGCTCCTTGCCGTGCACCATGTAGAGGAAGTTCGCCGCGTGGGAGAGCTCAGGCTTCGGTGGCACGGGCTCGAGCCCACGGCCCAGGCGCGCGTGGGCCGCCACGATCGTCGGAAAGCGTGCCGTCAGCATCGTGGCAGCCGCGACATCGGCGGCGGGCGTAATGGCGTTGGGGTCGGCCAGGTCGAGCGACACGATGGCGCATGCCATGCGGAGCGCATCGATCGGCGGTGCCGTGGCCGCGGCGCGGACGACGCGCATCGTCTCGGATGGCAGCGGGCGCAGCGCGGCGAGCCGCCGCCGCAGCCCCGCCAGCTCTTCCGGCGTAGGGAGGGCGCCCAACCAGAGCAGGTGGGCGGCTTCCTCGAAGCTGACGTGGCCCGCCAGCTCCTTGAGGGCGTAGCCTCCAATGATCAGCTCGCCCGCCTGGCCGTCGACGTGGCTGAGGCGGGTCTGGGCGGCGACGACGCCGTCGAGCCCGCGTCGTGTTGGAGATGTGGTTCCAGTCATATGCTAAAGATACAGCCTTGCCTCGGTCGCTCGTTGGCGAGCGTGCGCGAGGACCAGGAGCCCGGTCCCCGCGCACGTGTTCCCCGCGTTCTTACTTGCTGAAGTTCACCACTGCGCTCCCACACCCCACACCCTGCACCCAGAGGTTCTGGTCGCCGGCGATCAGTGGTGCGAGGTCATGATCTGAGACGATCATCTGGGCCTTGAACGACTCGTCGTTGCCGTCGCCCGCGCGGTAGAAATCGGCGAGCAACACCACCGTGCCCTCGCCCGTCGCGGCGGGCTTCAGGGCATCACCGAGAGAGCACTTGAACATCGTGGAGGCCAGAAGCTGCGCCGTGTCCCAACGCACCCCCTGGTTCTTTCCGCACCCGGCCAGCGGCCCCTGGCCGACGGAATCGCTGCAGCTGAAGCCGCCACCCGAATGCACGTCCGTCGAGTCGTTGGGAACGACATTGGATGCCGACGCCGCGTTGAACGACCCACCACCGGTGAGTGTTACCGCGCCGACGGGGAAGCCGCTGGCGTTGCCGTTGAATCCGAACCCGGTGCGCGGCCCGGGCTGATGGACCGCTGCGGCGGCGAGCGCCGGCAGTCCCGCGGCCTGATAGGCCGGGGCCGTGGGATTCTTCGAGTGGTCGCTACAAGCGAGTGCGGCGGCCGCCGCCATCACCACGAATGCTGTCTGCATCGCGTTCATTCCCGTTTCTCCTTGAGTTGACGCCGCTGGTGCCGGGCATCCCGGATGTCGTGTGTGGCCAATTAACGGTCAGGCGAGCAGGCGCAGTATCGGGAAGGCAGGAGCGGCGAGATCGGAATTTCCGGCAGAGCGCTGTAGGACGAACGCGGACCCGGACTGGTGCACTGGCGGCTCTTCCACGTAACTTTGCCCGCTTCCTGAATCGCAGAGGAGTCTGGAGGAGTGAGGCGTCCGCCGTTCCGGTATCAGCTGCCGCAGTTCGCCGAGCCACCGCTCGCGCAGGCGCCCCAAGCCCGGTTCGCTCCCGCCCCGGCCGACGGCGTACTTCCCGACGGCTTCTTTTCGACTACCAATCTCCCGACCTACGTGCATACCGGCGACGGGTGGCACCGGCCCCGGCAGCCGCGGATGGACTGCGTCATCGTGCGCGCCGCGAACGGCGATCTCGTCACCACCGAGCCACGCAAGGTGGCGCGGGGCGCGGCGGTCGCTATCGGCGCCTCCGAGGATGGCAGTGAGGGGATCTTCGTCCACGGCGAAGGATTCCTCGGCGGAGGGCACAGCGCCAACGAGTTCCGGTTCATGCAGACCGAAGTGTCCCGCGAGCGGCCGGTCGACTACGCCGTGCTCGCGGAGCTGCTGGGGGAAGAGCGCGCCCGCGGCGGCACGACGGTGTGGGTGGTCGGGCCGGCACTGGTGCACGCGCGGGCGCGCGAGGACATGATCTGGTTCATCGAGCACGGCTACGTCGGCGGTCTGCTCGGGGGCAATGCCGTCGCCGTGCACGACCTCGAGGCCGCGATCTTCGGGACGACACTCGGGATGTCGAGCTCGGGTGAGGGGGTCTCGGGGGGCCACGCCCTGCACATGCGCGCGATCAACGCGATCCGCCGCGCCGGATCGATCGAGGCGGCGGTGGAGCAGGGGGTCGTGACGGGCGGCATCATGCACGCGCTGGTGCGGGGCAGGGTTCCGTACGTGCTCGCCGGCTCGATCCGCGACGATGGGCCGCTCCCCGGCGTGCTGAGCGACACGCTGGCGGCGCAGGACGCGATGCGGGCACTCACGGTGCAAGCCACCTTCGCCGTGTTCATCGCGACGGCGCTGCACGCCATCGCCGTCGGCAACATGCTGCCCGCGTTCGTGGATGCGCCGGACCCCGCCGACATCCGTCCGCTGACGACGATCTGCGTCGATCAGACGGAGTTCGTCGTCAACAAGTTGCGCGACCGCGGCACACACCAGGCGTTCGGTGTCGTCACCAACGCGCAGGACTTCATGCACGTGCTGCGGTCCTTCGTGGAACGATGGGAACAGGCCTCCCCCCGGACGCCGGCCCCGGCCCGGCG
>DASTHG010000197.1:0-3252 GCA_035718325.1 Gemmatimonadales bacterium
GCCGTCGTGATCGGCAGCGTCAGAATCCCGCTCGTTACCGAGTCCAGCGCGGCGAGATTGCGCGTATGTGCCTGCGCCTGCCCCTGCGCGAGCGCGGGGATCAGGAAGAGCAAGGCGGCGCCGGCAGCTACAAGCGCGCCACGGAATTTCCGCATCAGCAACTCCTGGGCAATGAGGATTTCGCTACGGGAGATGGTTAAGCACGGCTGGTTCACTGCGACGAGAGATAACAGCACTGTACTTGACTTGTCAAGTACAAACAATGCACATTGCGTTGCTTAACTGCGAATTGTTAACAAGAAGTGCTTCGAGGGAGGAGCTTGGGTGGACGTCCCGATCGTGATCCGGCGCAGGTTGGTGGAATTGGGGTTGGAGCAGCGCGATCTGGCCCGCGCGGCCGGCGTGACGGAGTCCTACATCTCGCAGCTCCTGACCCGGAAGAAGGCCCCTCCCGCACCGAGCCGCACCGACATCTATGACCGGATGGACGCGTTTCTGAAGCTCCCCTCCGGCGAGTTGGCCCGGTTGGCGCTGGCGCAGCGCAAAGAACAGCTCAAGCGCGAGCTGGGCGACGAGCCCGCCCCGCTGTTTCACCAGGTGCGCGAGTTGTTGTTGCGCAAGTGCGATCCCGTGAAAGAACCGCATGTGCGCGCGATCGTCGAGCAGCAGCCGTTCGGCGAGCTGGAACGACTGGTTACGCAGAAGCTGTTGGACGTGGTCAAGCGGGTTGCCAAGGGCGAGCTGCAGAACGACTACTGGCTGCGCATGGTGGCGCAGCTCTCGGGTCGCAGCTACGAGGAGATGCGGGTCATCGTGCTCGACTTTCTCGACACCGATGTCTTCCATCTCTCCGCCGAGAGCTGCGTCGCGTTTCTCGATCCGCTGATCCAGTCGTGGGATATCGACCTGGCGACCTTCAGCCTCGACATCACCTTGAACCACCACGTCGTCCCCGGAGAAGCGAAGCGCTTCGAGTTCGTGGAGCGGGAGGCGGGCCCGCCGGAGCCCGGGCTACAGAAGTTCCTGCAGGATCCCGCGTTGAGCGGTTCCGCGACGCTCGAGGAAGTCGAGTTCCTCAAGCGGTTGCTGTTTGCCCACAAGCGCCCGACGCCGCTCTTCTACTATCGGGCGCTGCAGAGCTTGAGGGATCCGCTGCATTTTGGCCTCATCCCTGAGTCCCTCTCCGCTGCGGAGCGGGGGAATGACCGTTCGTGATGAATTCCCCAATTCTTTCCCAAGGAGTTTCGATGCGTCGCACGATCCTCTGCACCGCCGCCGTTCTGGCCTGTATCACGGCGGCCGCCGCGGCTCAGCAGTCGAGCCACGGTACCAAACTGACCCACGCCGCCGGCGTATGGGACAGCAAGACACTGGGCGTCAAGGACAGCGTGGTCGCCACGACCGTTCAGACCAACACCGCCGACGGCAAAGGCTGGACGATGGCCTTCCCCACCGGTGACCCGATCGCGCTGCGCGTGGTCAGCTCGGCGGGCGACAGTGTCGTCACCGAGGCTGGTCCGTTCGCGAGTCACGTGCGCCAGGGCCAGACGGTGACGCTGCTGCACACCGTCAGCCACTACAAGGGCAACGAGATGTGGGGGACGTCCAGGGCGCAGTACTCGTCCGGGGACACCCTCACCTTCAAGATCACGGCGACGCGCAGGCCGTAATCACCGCAGCAACGCTGGGCGGAAACCCAACGAACCCGCGGGAGAACGGTACCCCCGCGGGTTCGTTACACAGCGACTGGGGCGATTGTGGTAATCTTCAGGGACCACGCAGTTCACCATGTCATTTAGATGATCGACAGGCGCGTTATGACAACGATGGAGATATCGGAGCAGGAGCTGGTGCAGTTCGAAATGGCGGTCGCCATCGCGTGTGTGCGGAAGTCGGAGACGCGTCTCGAGCGTCAGCGTCCGGCGAAGGTCGATCCGGCGGCGCAGACGGTGCCGCCCTGCTTCAGCAGCCCGGAAGGTATGCTGGTGATTTCGTTCGATCGCAGCTGGTATCCCTATCTCTGCAACACCGGTGGGGAAGACGCCGCCCCGGCCCGGTGGTACATCCCCAAGGCCAGCCGGTTGATCGCGGCGATCGCGGGCGCGCTGCAGACGCCGATGCAACGCGCGGTCAGCTACGTCCCGGGAAGCCGCATCTTCCTCGACTCGGCGGGCGGGCGACGCCGGCCCGAGGGCAAGGGTGAGATCGCGGTGTTGGGGTGGAACCTGCCGCGCAAGAGCGCGCTGCTGCCCTCGCGCTAAGCCCTCACCCGCTCGTCCCCTCTCCCATCGCCGGAGAGGGGACTGTCGATTATAGCGACCTGAGGAACGCCACCAGGTCGGCCCGCTCCGCCGCCGTGAGCCCCATTTGGAAGCGGATATTATAGAAGGCGACGACCTCGTCGAGGGTCGCCGCGGACCCGTTGTGGAAATACGGGGCGCGCGCGGCGAGCCCGCGCAGCACCGGCCCCTTGATCCGGTTGATGTCGCCGCAATCGCCCGTGATCATCACCCGACCGGGGTCCGACGTGTATACGTCGGGCCCGCCGCCACACGAGACCTGATACGTCGGCAGGTCGGGCATGCTGAGCTGCGCCAGCGCGGCGCGGATGTTGGGATCCGTCTCGTACTGAAGGGCGTGGCTCGTGCCGATGTCGAGTGGTACCGGCAAGGAGTGATTGCCGACGTTGGGCGCATCATGGCACGTGGTGCACGTGCCGTTGATCACCGGCTGAGCGAGCGCGTCGTTCAGACCATGTACAGCGGTGATGACCAGCGGGTGCGTATTGAAGATCACTTCGCCGCGCGCCACCGCGGCCCGTGCGTGCGCGTACTTGCTGTGGTCGGAGCTCGACAGATTCAACCACGAGCCGAATAGCGTGAATGCCGCAGGGTTGAATGACGCACCCGTCGGATTTCCGCCCAGTGGGTCGTTGATCCCGGGGAAGTACGATTGCCCGGCGAGGACCTGCGGTCCGCCGTTCGCACCCTGTGCCAGCAGTACCCCCGCCGCGTCGTCACTGCGCTGCGCCGTGTACAACGACGACTCGAAGTCCACGATCGCGGAGACCTGGGCGGCCGAGGGCGCCGCGGCGGCCTGCGCGTGGCCCAGCGTCGCGTCCATCGCCTGGTGCGAAAGATCGGCACGCAGGTTCGCCGCGAAAATCGCGGGGTTGGTCAGCGGAGACACCGTCTCCCGTCCGTCGTACATCACCGCGCTCAGGAAACTGAGGTTGGTGGACGGCAGGGGGCG
>DASTHG010000198.1:0-12206 GCA_035718325.1 Gemmatimonadales bacterium
TCGCCGACCGTGAGGGACACACCGGCCGGCAATAGATGCCGGTGGTCGTGATCCCCACGAAGAAGATCCCGTCGAAGCGCGCGTCGCGCGCGCGCCGGGCGCGCTGGCAGATGTCGGCTGTGAGTCGCATTCCCTGCGAGATGGTACCCCACCGACGCGCCCCCACTCGCCGGATTCGGACGCCGAATTCGACTTCGGATTTCCGGTCCGCATTCGGCGAGCACGGCCCGCCTCGTTGACCCATGATCGACACTACCCTAACACCGCGGAGGCCGTCACATGCGTGCTGTCTCGTTGGTAATCCTGATCGCGGCTGTTGCCGGATGCGCGACCGACGCCCCGGTCACCCCGCCGCGGCTGTCCCTCGCGCCGCAGGGTTCGCGGCCGTCCTATCGCATCGACAGGCTCCCCACGCTCTTCGGCAACAGCCAGGGCGGAGGGATCAATAATCCCGGCTCGGTCGCCGGGTACTCCGGGCGCTCCGACGGCACGCGGCACGCCGCCTTGTGGCGCTCGGGCGTGGTCACGGACCTCGGCACGCTCGGCACTGGAAGCGGGTTGCACAGCAACGTGCAGTGGCCGGGGATCAACGACAACGGGATGGTCGTCGGCATCTCGCAGACCGACGCGCTCGATACGCTGGGAGAGGCGTGGAGCTGCGCGGCGTTCATCGCCGCGAACGGCCACCTGTGTCTTGGCTTCGTCTGGCAGTCGGGGGTGATGGCGGCGCTGCCCACGCTGGGTGGCGAGAACGGCTTCGCCGCGGGCGTCAACAACCGTGGGCAGGTGGTCGGGTGGGCGGAGACGGCGGCGCACGATCCGACGTGCCACACACCGCAGGTGCTGCAATTCCGCGCGGTCGTGTGGGAGCCGAGGCGGGGCACCGCGCACCAGCTCCCGCCGTTTCCCGGCGACTCCACGTCGGCGGCGACGGCGATCAATCAGCAGGGCCAGGTCGTCGGCATCTCCGGCGAGTGTGATGTCGCGGTCGGCCGGAAGAGCGCCAGGCACGCCGTCCTGTGGGATGGGGCGTCGATCATCGATCTCGGCAGCCTGGAGGGCGGGACGTTCTGGCGCACGCCGATGGCGCTCAACAATCACGGCCTCGTGGTGGGGTTCACCAATCCGCCCGACGGCGATTTCGACGGCGACAGCCTGCGGGCCTTTGCCTGGACGCGGAGCGGCGGCATGCAGGACCTGGGCAGGTTGACGGGGGACCAATTCAGTGAAGCCCTGGGCGTCAACGACTCCGCGCAGATCGTGGGCGTGTCGTGCGCCGACGTCTGCAGCGCGGTGCTGTGGCAGGACGGGAAGATGTATCGGCTGCAGGACCTCATCAGCGGCGGAACGCCGGATCATCTGTGGTCTGCGCGGGACATCAACGCGGCCGGCCAGATCACCGGACGGTTGATCGATCACGTGACGGGGAGATTCGTCACGTACGTGGCGACGCCGGTCACGAACTGAACAGAAATGCGCGATCAGCTATCAGCTCTCGGCCAAGCCGATAGCTGATAGCTGATAGCCGATAGCGCCTCTTGTCGTAGCGCCTCGTGTCACAGCCGCAGCTGCCCGACCAAGCCTTTCCCAAAGCTGCGATGACGATTCTCCTTGGTCAGCCGATACCCCGCTGCCTCGTAGATGCGGCGTGCGGCGTGCAGCACGCTGTTCGTCCATAAGACGACGCGGCGGTAGCCGACCTGCCGCGCGAACCGGGAGCACTCCTCCACCAGCCGGGCGCCGATGCCCAGTGCGCGCGCGCTCAGTCGCACCAGGCGCAGCCGGCCATCGGCCGCCGACGCGGGGCGCGCCACGACGCCGCGCTTCTCGAACGCCTCGAGGATGCGGCTCAGAAAGCCCGCGTCCAATCCCAGGTTCGTGCCGAGGGTGCGCGCGGTGGTAACGTCCTGGTGCGCGAGCTCGTACAACACGCGCGCCTCGGCCAGGGAGAAGGGGCTCTCGAGTAGATGTTCTTGCAGAACGCCGATCTGTCGGGTATAGAATCGGTTGAAACGCCGTACGGTCTCGACGCGTGTTAACTAATTGACTCTGTCAACTAATGATCACGACCTCCCTTTTTCTCGCCCTCGCCTTCCAGCAGCCCGCGCCGGATCCTGACGCGCGGTGTACGCTGGCCGGTCCGTCGGTCGAAGCCCGCTGGTCGGGGGCGATTCCGGTGGCGCCCCGAAGCGCCGCGCCGCTGCGCGTGGTCCGCGACATCCCGCTCCCCGGGAGCGCGTCGCGGTTCGACTACCAGAGCCTGGATCCCGCGTCCGGCCGGCTCTTCATCTCCCACATGGGGGCGGGGCAGCTCGTCGTATTCGATGTGCGGGCCGGGCGTGTGCTCGCCAACCTCGATGGATTCGCTCGCGTGACCGGAGTGCTGGCGGTGCCGGCCGAGCACCAGGTGTACGCATCGGCAACCGGGGACCACGCGGTGATCGTGGTGGACGACAGCGCGCTCGCGATCGTGGCCCGGGTCGCAGGCCCGGCGTTTCCCGACGGGATCGCCTACGCGCCGGATGTGCGACGGGTGTTCGTATCCGACGAATCGGGAGGGCGCGATTTCGTCATTGACGCGGCCTCGCATGCGGTGATCGCGCGCATCGAGCTGGGCGGGGAGGCCGGCAACACGCAGTATGACGCCGGATCGCATTGCGTGCTGGTGGCGGTGCAGACCGCCAATCAGCTGGTGGTGATCGATCCCTCCACGGCGCAGATCGTGCGCCGCATCACCTTCGATCGGGCGATCGCCTACCCGCACGGGTTCGTGGTCGATGCCGTGCATCGGCTGGCGTTCGTGACCGGTCAGGAGAGCGGGACGGTCGGCGTGCTCGACCTGCGGACCCTGCGGCTGCGGCGGGTGCTACCGGTGGGGCGGGACCCCGATGTGCTGGCGTTCGATCCCGGTCTCTCGCGACTGTACGTCGCCGCGGAATCGGGCATTCTGGCAGTGTTCGCCGAGCGCGAGGGCGGGCTCGAGCCCCTGGGCTGGCACAAAGCGCCGCAAGGGCATTCGGTGGCGGTCGATCCGGCCACCCATCGTGTATATCTCCCTCTCGCCGACGTCGGGGGACACCCTATGTTACGGGTGCTGGCGCCGGCCGACTCTTCATGAATCAAGGGGGAACCATGCGGACACTTTGTCTTGCCACCGTCACGCTCGCCGTCCTGGCCCTGGGCCGCCCGGCAGCAGCGCAGCGCTACCAGAAGAACGTGTTGACCGCCGCGGAGATCGAGAATGGGGCGCAGATCACGACCGCGTACGACGCGGTGTCGCGCCTGCGGCCGATGTGGCTCAACCCGTCCGACGTGACCATTCAGTCGGCTGGGATGGCGGGCCAGTCGGTCCACATGGCGCAGGTGCGGGTGTACGTCAACGACTTCAACGTCGGTGACGTCGAGTATCTCAAGTCGGTCGCGGCGGAGAGCGTGCAGGAAATGCGCTTCCTCAGCCAGAACGAGACCGCGAGCCGGTTTGGACCGACCGACGGGCAGGTCGCGATCGTATTGATTCTGAAGAAGGTGAAATAGCGGGTTACATTCCCGTCGCCGGCGCCGTAGCCAAGTGGTAAGGCAGAGGTCTGCAAAACCTCCATCCGACGGTTCGATTCCGTCCGGCGCCTCTCCAGTGCCGTGTGCCCGAGCGTTGCGCTCGGGCATTTTTCTTGAGTATTGACCTCTCTCCCCTCAATAAATATGCCTTGACACGTATATACCTAGATAGGTATACTACAACTCATGCAAACGGCTTTCGACATCATCGCTGAGCCGAACCGCCGCGCGATCCTGAGCCTGCTCGCGTCGTCACACCAGTCGGTTGGAGAGATCGAGCGTCGGCTGCGCATGCCGCAGCCCACCGTGTCCAAGCACCTGCGCGTGTTGCGAGAGGCCGGTTTTGTGGAAGCGACGGTGGACGCACAGCGCCGGCTCTACCGGATCAAACCGGCGCCGCTGCAAGAGGTCGCTGCCTGGCTGGCTCCGTTCTCCCGATTCTGGTCCGCGCACGTGGACGCGCTCGAACGCCACCTCGACCGCACGGAGCGGTCAACACCATCAAGAAAGAAGGTGAGGCGATGAACGTTTTCCTCTGGGTCCTCCAGGTCGCGCTCGCGTTTCTCTACGGCGCGGGCGGGTCATATAAGACGTTCAAGTTCGATGCGCTCGCCAACCAGATGCGTACGCTCTCGCGCGGCGCGTGGCGCGTCCTCGGCGTGCTCGAGATGGTGGGAGCGGCGCTGTTGACCGTCCCGGCCGCCGCGCACTGGCTGCCGGTCCTCACCCCCATCGCTGCGGCCGTGCTCGCGCTGGAAACCCTTGGCCTCGCGGCGCTGTACGCGCGTACTTCGCTCAAACTGGCCGCCACCAACCCGATGGTCTGGGCCGCCGTGATGGGGCTGCTCGCGGCCTTCGTGGCGTACGGGCGCGGCGTGCTCAGCCCGCTGGGCTGACCTTTCGCAAAGCTCCAGGAGAGGAACATGACCAATCACGAGCCGTACGCACCGGGTCCGGCCAGCGGGGCGCGGATTCACAAAGACGGAGAGCAGTGGACACTGGTTCTCGTCAGAGAGCTGCAGCATTCGCCCGTCAAGGTCTGGCAGGCGCTGACCGACCCGGCGCAGCTGCGCGAGTGGGCGCCCTTCGACGCGGATGGGAGCCTGGGGACCGTTGGATCCAAGGTGATGCTCACCACGGTCGGAGCGCCCCAGCCGCACATCACCGCAACGACCGTGACGCGAGCCGACGCCCCCACGCTCTTGGAGTACAACTGGGGTGGCTTCAATATGCGCTGGCAGCTCGAAGCCCTCGGTGGCGGCACGCGTCTGACGTTGTGGACCAATATCGATCGCCGTTACATCTCGATGGGGGCTGCCGGGTGGCACATCTGTCTCGATGTCCTCGATCACCTGCTCGGTGGAACCCCCATCGGCCGCATCGTCGGTCCCGCGGCGATGAAGTTCGGTGGGTGGCAGCGATTGAACGCCGAGTACGCCAGGCAATTGGGCGTTGAGAAGCCTTGAAGGAGGAGACTCATCGTTCCGCGACGGCGACGTACATCGTTCCACCGTAGGCCGACGGCCGCTCCGCAGTGATCGCGGGCGGCTTCAGGCCGGCGCGTCGAACGAGATCGGGAAGCCGGGCTCGGGGCACTGGATAGGGAACCCACCGGTTCGCCGGTCGTCCATCATACTCCACGATCACCACACGGCCTTGTGGGCCGAGCCAGCCCGCGAGTCGCCCGAGTGGGCCGGCGGCGAGTCCGTACATGCGTGGTTCTGGTCCGCCACAGGTCAGCCCACTCGACCCGTAAAATTGACCGGGGAGGTGACCGGCGGTTAGCTTGCAACCGGCCGTTTGCCTCGACTCACCTTCCCGGAGCCAGTGGCATCGATGCAGCTCACCGTTCACCAGGCCGCCTCGTATCTCGGCGTCACCGAGGCGACGGTGCGGCGCTGGATCTCGCAGCGCGGGCTGCCCGCCCACCAGGTCAACGAACGGCTGCACCTGAACGCGATCGAGGTCTGGGAGTGGGCTACGGAGCATGGCCTTCCGGTCTCGCGTCGCCTGCTGGATCAGGCGCGTCGTCGTCCCGATGACGTCGCCCCGCTCTCCGAATTGCTCGCCGCAGGCGGGATTCACCACGACGTGGGTGGCGAAGGGAAGAGCGGGGTGCTACGGGAGATCGTCGCCCGATTGCCGTTGCCCGCCGACACCGACCGCCAGTTCCTCGTCACGGTGCTCGAGGCGCGCGAGGCGATGGGCTCGACGGGGATCGGCGGCGGGATCGCCATCCCCCATGTGCGCAACCCGATCGTGTTGCACGTGGCAGGTCCCTTCGTCACACTGTGCCTGCTGCGTCACCCGGTGGACTTCGACGCGATCGACGGCCAGCCGGTGCACGCGCTGTTCACCGTGATCAGCCCCAATGTGCCGGCGCACCTCCGGATCCTGGCGCAGCTCGGCTATGCGTTGCGCGACGAGATCCTGCGGGCGCAGCTGATGCGTCGAGCGCCCGCGTCGGAGCTTCTGAGTCGTATCCAGGAGCTGGAGCGCCACACCAGCGGGACCCATCCCGCCACGCCCGCTACGCGGAACGACGGGGCATGAGCATCTTCCTTCTGGGGCTGGCCACGATCGCCCTTGCCGGCATCGTGGCGGTAGCGACACAGCGCCACGCGGTGCTCTCCCGCCGGGTGGTCGGCCTGCTTACAGCAGCGGGCTGCGCCGTGGCGCTGGTTCCCGCGGTCCGCGTGCTCGCCGGTGAGTCCGTTCCTGCGGCCCGGCTGGCGCTCCCGGGCCCTGGTGGGCCGTGGGTGTTCGGGATCGATCCACTCTCCGCCGCTTTCCTCATAGTGGTATTGGGACCCGGGCTCGCCAGCGCCCTTTCGGGTCTCTATGCGTTCGGTGCGGGGACGGCTCGCGGGCGGGTAGCTGCGGCCCGGCTGCTGTTCGCGATCGAGATCGTTGCTCTCGCGTTAGTCGTTACTGCCCAAGCGGTGGTGCCCTTCCTCGTCGCCTGGGAGGCCATGGCCGTCCTCGCCTACTTCCTCGTGATTGCCGATTACGATCACCCCGACGTGCGGCGCGCGGGCTTCGTCTATCTGGTGGCCACCCACGCGGGGACGATCGCCCTGCTCGCGCTGTTCGCGATCTGGGCGGGTCCGGCCGGCGGTCTGACCTTCGCTGATCTCGCCGGTAAGACGCCGCTCTGGTGGCTCGCCCTCCTCGGCTTCGGCCTCAAAGCGGGACTTGTCCCGCTGCACTTCTGGCTCCCCGACGCTCACGCTTCGGCGCCGACGCACGTGTCGGCGCTGATGTCGGGGATCGTGATCAAGATGGGCATCTACGGATTGTTCCGGGTCGTGAGTCTCGCCGCGGTCCCGCCGGCGTGGTTCGGGTGGCTGGTCCTCGGCCTTGGCATCGTTTCGGGCGTCCTCGGTGTGCTGTGGGCGCTGGCGCAGCACGACCTGAAACGCCTCCTGGCCTATCATAGCGTAGAGAACATCGGGATCATCCTGATGGGGCTGGGCGCGGGCATTCTCGGTGTGACTTACCACCTCCCGTTCATCGCGGTGGTCGGGTTCGCCGGTGCGCTGCTGCACACCCTCAACCACGCGCTCTTCAAGAGCCTGCTCTTTCTGGGCGCGGGGTCGGTGGCGCATGCGACCGGGACGCGAGCGCTGGACCAGTTGGGGGGTCTGGCCAGGCGGATGCCCCTGACCTGGATCGCTTTTCTCGTCGGCTCGGCGGCCATCGTCGGCTTGCCGCCGCTCAACGGCTTCGTGAGCGAATGGCTGGTGTATCAGGCGCTCCTCGGGAGTGGGGCGGCAGGGGAGAGTATTCCTCTGACTCTGGTCGGAGTGGTGGGGCTGGCTCTGGTTGGGGGGCTTGCCCTTGCCTGCTTCGCGAAAGTCTGCGGGATCGTATTCCTGGGCACGCCTCGCACGCCGGCGGCGGAAGGCGCCCATGAAGCGGGTCCGGGCGTAGCGGGGCCGATGGTCGCCCTGGCCGCCGCGTGCTGTGTTCTCGGCGTTGTCCCGTTCGTCGCGGTCCGCCCGGCGCTCGCAGTGGGGGCCGCCGTCGCGAACGCCACCCCGGCGGCAGCGGGTTCCGAGGTGATCGCGGCGCCGGAAACGATCAGTCTGCTGGCTGTTTCCTTGATCGTCCTGCTCGGCCTCGGCGTCCTCGCAGCCCGGGCGGTGCGACGGCGCCGTCCAATAACTCGACGCTCGACGTGGGGCTGTGGCTACGCACTGCCCACCGCGCGCATGCAGTACACGGCGTCATCGTTCGCCGCGCCGCTGCTGGCCCTGTTCGGCGGGCTCGCGGGCGTTCGCGCTGCGCGCACGGCGGACGGCGCCGCATTTCACAGCCACCCACGCGAGCTGGTGCTCGACGACGCCCTGATGCCGATGTGGCGCGCCCTGCGCGCGGGGCTCGCCCGGTTGCGCGCGATCCAACACGGGCGGCTCTGGGTGTATCTGCTGTATCTCATCGCCGTCCTTCTGGGCTTGTTGCTCTATCTCGCCGGGCTCGTGGGGACGGGCGGCCGGCCATGACCCTGTGGACGGTGGTGGATCTCGGCGTCGTCCTGGTCCTCGCGCCGGCTCTGACGGGTGTCGCCGCTCGCACCAAGTCGCTGCTCACCGGCCGGCGGGGGGCGCCGCTGCTGCAGCCGTACCGCGACCTCGTTCGCCTGTGGCGCAAAGGCGCCGTCTACAGCACGACCACGACCTGGATGTTCCGCTTCGCCCCCGTAGCCGCGGTCGTCACGACCTTCTCGGCCACGCTGCTCGTCCCGTTCGACGGCCAGGACGCCGTCATCCGATTCAGCGGCGACTTCGTTGCGTTGGCGGGGCTCCTGGGGCTGGGGCGGTTCACGTTGATCCTTGCGGCACTCGACACGGGCTCGAGCTTCGAGGGTATGGGGGCGAGCCGAGACGCGACCTTCGCGACGCTTGTCGAGCCCGCGCTGTTTACCAGCTTCATCGTGCTGGCGCTCGTTACGGGGGAGCGATCGCTCAGCGGGATGCTCGGCTCAGGGACCACGGCGGCCTGGGGCCATGCCGCGCCATCGCTCGCGATGGTCGCGGTGAGCCTCTTCTTCGTGCTGCTGGCGGAAGGCTCCCGTGTTCCGGTCGACGATCCCGCGACGCACCTCGAGCTGACGATGATTCACGAGGTGGCGGTGCTCGATCACAGCGGCCCCGACCTGGCTCTGTTGCTCTACGGCGGTGCGCTCCGGTTCGGGTTGTTCGCGGCGTTGCCGGTCGGCGTGCTCGCCGCGCGGGGGACGCTGCCCGCGCCGCTCGGAGCCGCGGTACTCGTTTTGGGCTCGCTCGTGATCGCGGCTCTGGTGGGCGTCGTCGAATCGAGCATGGCCCGGCTGCGGCTGAGCCGGGTGCCGCAGTTCCTCGTCGCCGCGACCGTGCTCGCCGCCCTGGGCGTCATCCTTCAGGTGCTCGCGTGAGTCTCGACCGTCTCGCCGACCTGCTCCTCCTGCTCGTGTTGCTCACGGGGTTTCTGATCCTGGGGACGACGCGACTCACCACCTGCATCCGCGGAGTGGCCGCGCAGGGTGCCTTGATTGGGGCTTTGCCGCTTGTGTTGCAGCCCCATTGGACGGCGCACACGGTGGGCCTCGCGACGGGGACGATTGCCATCAAAGCGGTCGTGCTGCCGTGGTTCCTCACCTGGGCGATCCGCGAGGCGGCGGTGCGGCGGGAAGTGGAGCCCCGCGTCGGGTATCTCGCGTCGATGGCGCTGGGGGTGGCGGCGGTGGCGGCTGCGAGCGCGGTGGCGGCGCGCTTGCCCATCCCCGGCGAGCACTCGCATCTGCTCGTCGCCACCTCGCTCTCCGGCGTCATCATGGGGCTCCTGGTCCTCGCCACCCGCGCGAAGGCGCTGATTCAGGTCGTTGGCTATCTCATGCTCGAGAACGGGATCTACATCTTCGGGTTGACGAGCCTCGACCGTGTGCCCTTCCTCGTCGAGATCGGGGTGCTGCTCGACGTGTTCGTCGGCGTGTTCATCATGGGGATCGTGGTGTTTCACATCAATCGCGAGTTCGACTCGCTCGACTCCGCGCGCCTCTCGGAGCTGAAGGACTGATGCTGCTCGCGGCACTCGTGATCATGCCGTTGTTGGGAGCGCTCGCCGCGTACGCGACCGTGCGCGGACAACGCGCCTGGCTGCTCGCGGTCGCGCTGCTACACCTGGGGCTCACGGGGAGCGCATGGCTGGTCCCGCCCGCCCCGGCGTTCGACGGCTGGCTCGCGCTCGACGCGCTGGGTCTCCTGGTCCTGAGCGCCGTGAGCCTGCTCTTCGCGGTCGTGGCCCTTTACGTTCAGAGCCGCGCTACCGTGGGGTCTGCGGGGCGCGGGTTCGCCGCCTGGTTGCTCACTTTTCTCGCCGCGGCGTCGCTCGTCGCGGTGAGCCATCACCTCGCCCTGCTGTGGGTCGGTATGGAAGGCACGACCCTCGCGCTCGCGCCGCTCATCTTCCTGCGCCGCGACCGCCGCTCGCTCGAAGCCGTGTGGAAGTATCTGGTGATCTCGTCGGTGGGGATCGCGCTGGCCCTGCTCGGCACCTTTTTTCTCGCGACCGCGCAGGGCGACCTCGCGCCCGGCGCTCGGCCGCTCGTGCTCGAGGACCTGGTGGCGGGCGCGGGCGGATTGCATCCCGTCTGGCTCAAGGCGGCGTTCATTTTCCTGCTGGTTGGCTACGGTACGAAGCTCGGGCTCGCGCCGATGCACACGTGGAAACCCGATACCTACGGCGAGGCGCCGGCGCTCGTCGCCGCGCTCATGGCGGGAGGACTCACAAGCTGCGCGTTCCTCGGGATCGCGCGAGTGAGTGAAGTGACGGCCGCCGCGGGCCTCGCCGATTTCACGCGGCCGCCGCTCGTCGCCTTCGGGCTCGTTTCGCTCGCCGTGGCGGCCGCGTTCGTGATCGGTCAATCGGACGTGAAGCGTCTGCTCGCCTACTCGAGTGTAGAGCACGTGGGCCTGCTGGTGCTCGGCCTGGGACTGGGAGGGGCGGGCGCCTACGGGAGCGTGTTGCACCTCGTGAACAACGCCTTGGCGAAAGGGTTCGTCTTCCTCGCAGTGGGGACCATTTTGGCCGCTGGTGTGGGCCGCGCGGCCGGATCGCTGCGGGCCGCGCCCGTTTCGGGGATGCTGCTGCTCGTCGGCCTGTTTGCCATCACCGGCTCACCCCCCTTCGGGATGTTCTTGAGCGAGTTCACGATCGTGCGCGCCGCCTGGGCCGGCGGGCATCCCTGGATCGCCGCTGTAATGCTCACGCTCCTGGCGCTGATCTTCGTGGGACTCGCTGGGACGATCCTCGAGCTGCTCTTCCATTCCCCGCCCGGACAACAGCCGCGCGTCCGCGAGAGCGGGTGGGTGGTCGTCGGTCCTGCTGTGCTGGCCGCGGGCGTCCTGCTGCTCGGCGTGGCGATTCCCGATCCGCTCCAGGACGCGCTGGCGCGCGCGGCGACCGCGCTGGGTGGAGCGGCGCCGTGAAGCGGTTCGATGGCCTCGGGTTGCGCAACCGCCGGGCGATTCCCTGGGAATCGATCCCGCTCGAGCGGCCTGCCAAGTTCCGGGAGACGGTGCTCGGGGCGATCGGCGGCGGGTGGCGTCTCGTGTCGTTCTTCGGACTCCCCGACGGCGGGGCGGAGACGCGCCTCGTCGCCATCCTGGCGGACGACGGCCGCGGCGAGCTGGGCGCCGTCAGCGCGCGGGTGGAGGAGCGTTACGACGCGCTCACCCCCGACTGCCCGCAGGCCGCGCCGTTCGAGCGGGAAATCGCCGAGCAATGCGCGGTCGTGCCCGAGGGACATCCGCGGCTCACGCCGTTACGGCGGCATGCCCCCGACCACGCTCCGCCCGGCCGGCACGCTCCGCTTCTCGACCGTGAGGCCTACCCCTTCCTCCGGGTGGAGGGCGAGGAAGTGCACGAAGTGGGTGTAGGGCCGGTGCACGCGGGAATCATCGAGCCGGGGCATTTCCACTTCCAGGCCCACGGCGAATCGGTGTTGGCGCTCGACATCATGCTCGGCTACCAGCACCGCGGCGTCGAGCTGCTGCTCGAGCAGGCCGACCCCGAACGCGGCGTACTGATCGCGGAGTCGATCGCCGGGGACACGGTCATCGGCCATGCGGGCGCCTACTGCGGTGCGCTCGAGGCGCTGGCGCGCAGCCGCAAGACGCCGCGCGCCCAGTCGATCCGCGGCATCGCGCTGGAGCTCGAGCGGTTGGCGAATCACATCGGCGACCTGGGCGCGTTGGCGGGAGATGTCGCCTTCGCGCCCGCCGCGGCGGCTCTGGGGCGGCTGCGCGGCGAGGCGCTCAACCTGCTGCTGATCCTTTCGGGGAACCGGTACGGCCGCGGGCTGGTGCGACCGGGTGGCGTCGCGTTCGATATACCCGATGACATGGCGGTGAGGATGCGCGAGCGGGTGGAGCAGCTGCGGACGGACCTCGAACCCGCGCTGCGCGTGCTCTTCGGCAGCGCGTCCGTCCAGGCGCGATTTGAGGGTGTGGGGGTCGTGCCGAAGCAAGCCTGCGCCGGCCATGGGTACGTTGGACTGGTGGCGCGCGCGTGCGAGGTCGCCCGTGACGTGCGTCATGATCATCCCTACGGAATCTTCCGGTTCGCTCACATTCCGGTGGCGACCGCGTGGGCGGGCGACGTGCTCGCAC
>DASTHG010000199.1:0-2201 GCA_035718325.1 Gemmatimonadales bacterium
GCATCACCTCCCACATCACGTAGAACAGGAACAGGTCGAGCGCGACGAAGACGCCGATCATCCCGGTCGTGAGCACCAGGAGGTTGGCGTAAAAGCCGCGCTCCCGTTTCGTGATGTAGGTGAAGCTGCCCAGCACCGAAAGCGGGACGAGAAACGTCGTGAGCAGCACGAGGAAGAGCGAGATGCCGTCGAGCCCGACGTGGTAGCTGACTCCCCACCCCGCGATCCACGGCACGCTGGCCTCGAACTGCATGCCGCCCGATGGGACGAACCGCCACCACAGCGGCACCGACACGCCGAACTCTATCAGCGCGGCGACGAGCGCCACGTGCTTCGCCCGGGATTCGGGGACGAGCCAGAGCGCCAGCGCGGCGACGAGCGGCCACGCCAGCAGGATCGTGAGGACGAGATGGTCGTACATCGTCAGCGCAGCGCCCGCGAGAGGACGACGACGACGCCCACCACGAAGATCACGGCATAGAACCCCAGCTCACCCGTCTGCAGCCGGCTCGTGAGCCAGCCGAGGATGCGCGAGGTGGCCGCGGCCCCGTTGACCCCTGCCCCGTCGATGACCCCGACATCCACGACACGCCACAGCACCGCGCGCGAGAACCACATGATCGGCCGCACGACCAGGGCGTCATACAGTTCATCCACGTACCACTTCTTGTTGAGGATCTTGCCGAGCCCCGTCTCGGCGGGCGCCGACCGGGCCGGGGCGACGCTGGAGAGATCGAGCACGCGTAGCGCCGCCACGATGCCCACGATCGCGATCGCCACCGCGATCCCGATCAATGTCCATTCGGTGCTGGCCGCGACTTCCGGCAGGTGCACGAGCGCCGCTCCGGCCGCCGTCACCGGCTCGAGCCAGCGCTCGAGCCACGCGGTGCCGCCGACGAGCGACGGCAGGTTCAGCGCGCCGCCCGCGAGCGCCAGGATCCCGAGGACGACGAGCGGCCCCGTCATCACCGCCGGGGCTTCGTGCAGGTGCGCTTCCTCCTGGCTGCCGGCGCGGTTCGGGCCATGGAACGTGTAGAGCATCATGCGCGTCATGTAAAACGCGGTGAGCAGCGCGGCGCCGAGTCCCAGCGCCCAGAAGACGTACCACACCGGCTGCGCCGTGCCGCGGGCGAACGCCGCCCCCAGGATCTCGTCCTTCGAGAAGAATCCGGAGAATGGCGGGATCCCCGCGATCGCGAGCGTGGCGATCCACATCAGCGTGCAGGTCCAGGGGAGGTGGCGCGCCAGGCCGCCCATGTTGCGCATGTCCTGGGCATCCTCGTGCGAGTGGGTCGCGTGGTAGGCGTGGTGCATCGCGTGGATCACCGAGCCCGACCCGAGGAACAGCAGCGCCTTGAAGAAGGCGTGCGTCGCGAGGTGGAAGATCCCCGCCGCCATCGCTCCGGTGCCGACGCCCACGAACATGTAGCCGAGCTGCGAGACGGTGGAGTACGCCAGCACCTTCTTGATGTCCCATTGCTTCAGCGCGATCGTCGCGGCGAACAGCGCGGTGGCCGCCCCCACGCCGGCGACGATCGCCTGCGACAAGGGCGCGAGCGCGAACAGCACATTGGCCCGGGCGACGAGGAACACACCCGCCGTCACCATCGTGGCGGCGTGGATCAGCGCCGACACCGGCGTGGGGCCCGCCATCGCGTCGGGGAGCCAGGTGTAGAGGGGAATCTGCGCCGACTTACCGGTGCAGCCGAGGAACAGGAACAACGTGATCGCGGTCGCGATGCCGCCGCCCATCGCGAGCGTCGTGGGCGCCTGAGCGAACACCGTCGCGTAGTCGAGCGAGCCGGTGTGCTGCCAGATCAGGAACATGGCGACGAGAAAGCCGAAGTCGCCGATGCGGTTCATGATGAACGCCTTCTTCCCGGCGTCGGCGTTCACCTTTTCCTCGAACCAGAACCCGATCAGCAGATAGGAGCACAGCCCGACGCCCTCCCAGCCCACGAACGTGACCGGGAAGTTCGCGCCCAAAACGAGCGTCAGCATGAAAAAGACGAACAGGTTCAGGTAGGCGAAGTAACGCGCGTACCCGGCGTCGTCGTGCATGTAGCCGACGCTGAAGATGTGGATCAGCGTCCCGACGCCGGTGATCACGAGGATCATGATCATCGACAGCTGGTCGAGCTGGAACGCAGCGTTCAGCTGCAGGCTCCCCGCCGGCATCCAGGCGAAGTACGTCTGGACGA
>DASTHG010000200.1:0-18234 GCA_035718325.1 Gemmatimonadales bacterium
CGCGCGATGGAGATCGTGTACGACGCCGGGTCGCTGGTGGAGTTCTTCGAGAAAGCCGCACGGGTCGCGCCGGAACATCCGGTGCTCATCGATCGGTTCCTGGAGGATGCGTTCGAGGCCGACGTCGATGCGATCGCCGACGGCACCTCCTGCATCGTGGGCGGCGTGATGCAGCACATCGAGGATGCCGGGGTGCATTCGGGCGATTCGGCGTGCGTGCTGCCGCCGTATCTGATCGGCGACCGGCAGGTAGCGGAGATGCGGGCGTACACCAAGGCGTTCGCCGCCGCGCTCGGCGTGGTGGGGTTACTCAACGTGCAGTACGCGATCAAGGACGGCGTGGTCTACGTGCTGGAAGTGAACCCGCGTGCGTCACGTACGATCCCGTTCGTCAGCAAGGCCACCGGGGTGCCCCTGGCCAAACTCGCCGCGGCCGTCATGACGGGGCAGGCGCTCGCCCAGCTGGGGTTGCCCGAAGAGCTCCCCTTGCCGGGGGTGGCGGTGAAAGAGGCCGTGTTCCCCTTCACCAAACTGCCCAACGTGGATAGCGTTTTGGGCCCGGAGATGCGCTCGACGGGCGAAGCGATGGGATTTGCCGACAGCTTTGGGATGGCGTTTGCCAAAGCGCAAATCGCCGCCGATGGCAGCTTGCCACTCGAGGGGTCGGTGTTCGTGACGGTCAACGACTCGGACAAACCGACGGTTGTACCGATCGTGCGGCGGTTTCACGAGCTGGGGTTTCGCATCCTGGCGACTGAGGGCACGGAGCGCTATCTACGGGCGCGCGGCATCCCGGCGGAGCGGGTGGCCAAGGTCCATGAAGGGCGGCCCAACGCGATCGACCTGCTGGTCTCGGGAGAGATTCAGCTGCTGATCAACACGCCGCTGGGGAAGTTCACGCAGCAAGACGACTATGCCATCCGGCGCGCCGCACTGGTGCACCGGGTGCCGTACACGACGACCATGTCGGCGGCAAGCGCAGCCAGCGATGCGATCATCGCCCTGCGCAGCCGGCGAGGCAGCGTCAGGAGCTTACAGGAATGGCACGCAAGCACACAGGTCCCAGACCGACCTCCGGCCGCAAACCCGGCTCCAGCAGCGGATCGCGTTCCGCATCCGGCGGCCGGGTAGCGAAAGGGAAGGCGAAGGCTTTGCCCGCCAAGGGGGCAAAGCCGAAGGCCGCCGTCCAGCCGAAGGCGCCGCCGGCGCCGCCCAAAGTGAAATTCCACGGGCGGATGCTCGAAAACGAGCCGCTGTCGCGCTATACCACCTGGCGCATCGGCGGCCCCGCCCGCTTCCTGCTGCAGCCCGCCGATGTCGACGACATCGTACGCGGCCTGGAGATGGCGCGCGAGCGCGGCGTGCCGTGGCTCGTGCTGGGACTTGGCTCGAACGTCCTCTTCAAGGATGGCGGCTTCCCCGGCATGGTGATTCGCATGGGGAAAGGGCTCGACAAGTTCGAAATGAAGGGCGCGACGGCGATCGTCGGCGGCGGAATGCCCACGCCAATCCTGGCGCGCCGCACCGCCGAAGCCGGGTTTTCCGGAGTTGAGCGCTTCATCGGCATCCCCGGCACCGTGGGCGGGGGGATCTACATGAACGCCGGGTGCCACGGCGCGGAGTTCGCCGAGATCGTCACCGAGGTCACGGTGATGGACGGCAAGGGCAAGACGCGAACTGTTCCGCGGAAGCAGATTTCGTACAAGTATCGGAGCTCGAATCTGGGCGAGGTGATCGTGCTCGAGGCCAAGCTGCAGCTTGGTGAAGAGTCGCCGGCGAAGCTCAAGGAGCTGCAGGCGAAGCTGTTCCGCTGGCGCAAGGCGGGGACGCCGTTCGAACAGCCGTGCGCGGGGTCGACGTTCAAGAACCCCGGCGGGACCAAGACAGCCGGAATGTTGATCGACGAGGTGGGGCTGAAGGGGTTCCGCCTGGGCGGCGTGCAAGTGTCTCCGATGCACGCCAACTACTTCGTGAACATGGGGAACGCGACGGCGACCGACGTGCTGCGACTGATCGACCAGGTGAAGAAAACTGTCGCCAAGAAGACCGGCGTCGAGCTGGAGCTCGAGATCAAGGTTCTCGGGACTTGAATGCCAGAGTATTTCGTCCACCCCTCGAGTTTCGTCGACGAGGGGGCGGTCATCGGACCGGGATCCAAGATCTGGCATTTCTCGCATATCCTGCCGGGCGCCGTGATCGGCGAGCGCTGTAACCTCGGGCAGAACGTCGTAGTCATGAGCGGCACACGGATCGGCAACAACGTCAAGATCCAGAACAACGTGTCGATCTACGAAGGGGTGGAGTTGGAGGACGACGTATTCTGCGGTCCCTCCTGCGTCTTCACCAACGTGATCAACCCGCGCAGTCACGTCTCCCGCAAACACGAGTATCGGCGCACCCTCGTGCGGCGCGGCAGCACCATCGGCGCCAATGCCACGATCGTCTGCGGTGTCACTCTCGGTGAGTACAGCTTCGTCGGCGCCGGCGCCGTCGTGACGACGGACGTGCCGCCATATGGCCTCATGGTCGGTGTGCCCGCCCGGCGCATCGGGTGGATGTGCCGCTGCGGTGAGCGGTTGACCGTTACCGCAGAACGCGCCGTGTGCGCCGCCTGCGGCACGAAATACGAGGAATCGGGAGGGATGCTGCGCCCAATTGCCTGACCCGTCCTGCCTATGTAAATTGTTGCCTCTTTTGCGGATAACAACTTTGTGAACGTGCCGTTACTGGATCTCGTCGCCCAATACCGGGCCATCAAGGACGAGGTCGTTCCCGCCTTGCTGGCGGTTGTCGAATCGCAGCAGTTCATCATGGGTCCCAGCATCGGGCAACTCGAAGCGAAGATCGCCGAGCTGTCCCATGCCAGGCACGGTATCGGCTGTGCCAGCGGGACCGATGCGCTCCTCCTCCCCCTCACGGCGCTGAACCTGAAGCCGGGGGACGAGGTCATCACGACCCCGTTCACGTTCTTCGCCACCGCCGGCACGATCCACAACGCGGGCGGCAAGCCGGTGTTCGTCGACATCGATCCGGACACCTTCAATATCGATCCCGCCGCTGCCGCAGCCGCCATCACCCCCCGCACGCGCGCCATCGTGCCGGTGCATCTCTACGGTCAGATGGCGGAGATGGAGCGGCTGTTGCAGATCGCCGGCCAGCACGGGGTGAAGCTGATCGAGGACGCGGCCCAGGCGATCGGCGCGCGGCGCTCGATCGACGGCGTGTGGCGCATGGCGGGCGAGCTGGGCTGGGTGACCGGCTACTCGTTCTTCCCGAGCAAGAACCTCGGCGCCTGGGGCGACGGCGGCATGATCGTCACCTCGGATGATGCCACCGCCGAGCGGCTCAAGAAGCTGCGGCTCCACGGCGGGGCGAAGCAGTATCACCACGAAGAAGTGGGGACGAACTCGCGGCTCGATACCGTCCAGGCCGCGGTATTGCTCGCGAAGCTGCCGCATCTCGCCGTGTGGTCGGCGAAGCGACGCGAGCACGCGGCGTATTACAACAAGGCGCTGGCAGGTGTCTCCGCCGTCCGCACGCCGGTGACCGCTCCCGGGAACGAGCACATCTTTCATCAATACACGTTGCGGGTCGAGCGGCGTGACGCGTTGCAGGCGCACTTGAAGGCGAAGGGCGTCGGCAACGCGATCTATTATCCGATCCCGTTGCACCGGCAACCGTGCTTCGCCGACCTGGGATACCGTGCGGGAAGTCTGCCGCGCTCCGAGCAGGCGGCGCTGGAAGTGATCTCGCTGCCTATCTATCCCGAGTTGGAGCGGGCGCAGCTCGACTACGTGGTCGCTACCATTCGCGAGTTCTACCGTTGAGTCGGCTGAAGCTCGGCGTCATCGGCGCCGGGGCGTGGGGAAGGAATCACGTTCGCACTGCCGCCGGCCTCGCCGACGCGGAGCTGGCGGCCGTGTGCGACACGGCGGACAAGGTGCGCCAGGGACTCGCGCGCCAGTATCCGGGCGCATTCGTCACCGACGACGCTGACGCTCTTCTGGCCCGGGTCGACGCGGTGGTGATTGCGTCTCCGGCCCGCACACACGCCGAGTATGCCCGCAAGGCCGTCGCCGCCGGAAAGCCGTGTCTCGTCGAAAAGCCGTTCACCCTGCGGGTGGCCGACGCCGAAGAGGTGGCCGCCGCGGCGACCGCCGCCAAGGTGCCGCTGCTGGTCGGGCACCTGCTGATATTCCACCCCGCCGTGGACGCGTTGCGACAGCTGATCGCCGGGGGGGAGTTGGGGCGCGTGCTCTACATGTATGGGCTGCGCGTGAACCTCGGCCAGGTCCGGGCCGACGAAAACGCCTTGTGGAGCTTCGGGCCCCACGACGTCTCCGTGGCCCTGCATTTGCTAGGGGAGGCGCCCGTACGGGTAACGGCCCAGGGGTCGTCGTATCTGCAGCCGGGGGTGGAGGATGTGGTGTTCCTCCACATGGAGTTCGCGAGCGGGACCCTGGCGCACGTCCAGCTGTCGTGGCTCGATCCGCACAAGGCACGCAAGCTCACGGTAGTGGGCGACAAGAAGATGGTGATGTTTGACGACATGGAGCCGCGCGAGAAGCTGCGCATCTACGACCGGGGGGTGACGCGGCCCCCGGAGTACGCGTCGTGGGGCGAGAGTCTCGCGATCCGTGAGGGTGACATCTTCATTCCCAAGATTCCCAATGTGGAGCCGCTCGCCGCCGAGCTCGCGCATTTCGTGCGCGTCGCCCGGGGCGCGGAGGCTCCCCGCGCCGGCGCCGCCGATGGCGTCCGCGTGGTACGTGTGCTCGATGCGGCGACACGTTCGCTCGCGGGTGGAGGAGCTCCGATCACTTTATGACCGCTGCACAGAATCCCCGGGACGTCCTGCTGGCCAAGGCCAAGGATCGCAGTGCCCTGTTCGGTATCGTCGGCCTCGGCTACGTCGGGTTGCCGCTCGCCATGGAGTTGGTGCGCGCCGGCTACCGCGTACTCGGGTTCGATATCTCGAAGCGCGTCGTCGATGGGTTAAACGCCGGCCGCTCCCACATCCAGGACATTCCGTCCGACGTCCTGGCGCAGGCGGTGAAGGCGGGGAAGTTCTCGGCGACCACCGACCTGTCGCGGCTCTCCGAGCCGGACGCGATTTCGATCGCCGTCCCGACGCCGCTCTCCAAGACCAAGGATCCCGACGTCAGCTACGTGTTGTCGGCGACGGAATCGATCAAGAAAACGCTGCGGCGCGGCCAGCTCGTGATCCTCGAATCCACGACTTATCCCGGCACGACGCGCGAGTTGATGCTGCCGGCGCTCGAGAGCACCGGGCTCAAGGTGGGCGAGGACTTCTTCCTGGCGTTCTCGCCCGAGCGCGTCGATCCCGGCAATCCCAAGTACAACACCCGCAACACGCCCAAGGTGGTGGGCGGGCTCACGCCGAACTGCCTGCAGGTGACCGTCGCGCTGTACGAGCCGGCGATCGAGCGCATCGTGTCGGTGACGTCGACCGAAGCGGCGGAGCTGGTGAAGATTCTCGAGAACACCTTCCGCAGCGTCAACATCGGTCTCGTCAACGAGATGGCGATCGTGTGCGACAAGCTTGGCGTTGACGTGTGGGAGGTCATCGACGCCGCGGCGACGAAGCCGTTCGGGTTCATGAAATTCACGCCCGGTCCGGGCGTCGGCGGGCACTGCATCCCGCTCGATCCGCACTACCTCGCCTGGAAGATGCGGACGCTCAACTACCGTACCCGCTTCATCGAGCTGGCGGGCGAGATCAACGCCGAGATGCCCGAGTACTGGGTGGCCCGCGTCGCCGACAAGCTGAACGACCAGGGGAAGGCGGTGCGCGGCAGCACGGTGCTGGTGCTCGGCGTCGCGTACAAGAAGGATATCGACGACATCCGGGAGAGTCCGGCGCTCGACGTGATCCGGCTGCTGGAGCAGCGCGGGGCGATCGTGAAGTACCACGACCCGCACGTTCCGAAGCTGCACGAGGACGGCGTGGAGCTCGAGTCGATCGCCCTGACCGCCGATATGCTGCACGGCACCGACTGCGTCGTCATCGTCACCGACCATACCGGAATGGACTACGCCCTCGTCGCGCGGGAGGCGAAGCTGGTGGTGGATACCCGGCATGCCCTGCCGGCAGCGACCCGGAGGAAAGCGTGAAGCTCTGCGTGGTGGGCACCGGATACGTGGGCCTCGTGGTGGGCGCGTGCTTTGCCGAGACCGGCAACGACGTGCGCTGCGCCGACGTCGACGCGAAAAAGATCGGCGGGCTCAAGGAAAACCATCTGCCGATCTACGAGCCCGGTCTCGAGCCGCTCGTCGTGCGTAACCAGCGGGAAGGCCGGTTGCAGTTCACGACCGACGTCGCCGCGGCGATCGAGGAGTGCGACGTCGTGTTCATCGCCGTCGGCACGCCGCCCGACGAGGACGGGTCCGCCGATCTGCAGCACGTCCTCGCCGTGGCGCGCACCATCGGCCAACACATGAACCGGTCCAAAGTCGTCGCGACGAAGAGCACCGTTCCGGTCGGCACCGCGGAGCTCGTGCGGGCGGAGATCGCCAAACATGCGAAGACGGCGTTTCACGTCTGCTCCAACCCCGAATTCCTGAAGGAAGGCGCCGCGGTCGAAGACTTCATGAAACCCGACCGCGTGATCGTCGGCGTCGACCATCCGGAGTCGCGCCGCGTCTTCGAAGAGCTATACGGGCCGTTCGTGCGCACCGGCAACCCGCTGATCTTCATGGACATTCCGTCGGCCGAGATGACGAAATACGCGGCCAATGCGATGCTGGCCACGCGGATCACGTTCATGAATCAGATCGCCGAGCTGTGCGAGGCCGTGGGCGCGGACGTGCAGCACGTCCGCAAGGGCATCGGCTCGGACCGCCGCATCGGTTCGGCGTTTCTGTTCCCCGGACCAGGGTACGGCGGGTCGTGCTTCCCGAAGGACGTGAAGGCTCTCGTGAAAACGGCCGACGGCAAGCGTGTGGAGCTCGGCGTGCTGCAGGCGGTGGAAGACGGCAACGAGCGGCAAAAACGCGTGCTGTTCGAAAAGCTGTCGCGTCACTTCGCCGGCAACCTGAAGGGCAAGACGATCGCGGTGTGGGGACTCGCCTTCAAGGCGGAAACGGACGACGTGCGCGAGAGCCCCGCGATCGTGCTCGTCGAGGCGCTGCTCGAGGCGGGCGCGAAGGTCCGCGCGCACGATCCCGCCGCGATCGAAACGGCGCGCCACGTCCTCGGGGATCGGGTCACCCTCGTCGAGCATTCGTACGAAGCGCTCAGCGGTGCTGATGCGCTGACCGTCGTAACCGAATGGCTCGAGTATCGCAACCCGGATTTCGCGCGCATCAAGCAGGCGCTGAAGCAGGCGCTGATCGTGGACGGGCGCAACCTCTATGATCCCGATCGGCTGAGCCAGCTCGGCTTCACCTACGATTGCATCGGCCGTCCTGTGGCATGCGCGTCCTCGTAACCGGCGCGGCGGGCTTCCTCGGGTCTCATCTCTGCGACCGCCTGCTGGCGGACGGGCACCGGGTGATCGGGATGGACAACTACATCACCGGGTCGCCCGTCAACCTGGCGCACCTCGAGCATCACCCGGCGTTTCAATTCGTCCGGCACGACGTCACGACGTTCATCGAGGTCGAAGGCCCGCTCGAGGGCGTGCTGCATTTCGCGAGCCCGGCGAGCCCCGTCGACTATCTCGAGCTGCCGATTCAGACGCTGAAGGTCGGTTCGCTCGGCACGCACAAGGCGCTGGGGCTCGCCAAGGCGAAAAACGCCCGCTTCCTGCTCGCCTCCACCTCGGAAACGTACGGCGATCCGCTGGTGCACCCGCAACCCGAGACCTACTGGGGCAATGTGAATCCCGTGGGTCCGCGCGGCGTGTACGACGAAGCGAAGCGGTTTGCCGAGGCGATGACGATGGCCTATCACCGCTACCACGGGCTCGATACGCGCATCGTGCGCATCTTCAACACGTTCGGGCCGCGCATGCGGCCGCACGACGGCCGCGTCGTGTCGAACTTCATCATTCAGGCGCTGCGCGGCGAGCCGCTCACCCTCTACGGGGATGGCTCGCAGACTCGGTCCTTCTGTTATGTCGACGACCTGATCGAGGGGATCACGCGGCTGTTCGAGCGCGGCACCCCCGACCCGACGAACATCGGGAATCCCGGCGAGTTCACGGTCCGGCAGCTCGCCGAGCGGGTGCTGGCCCTGACCGGGAGCACGAGCGCGATCGTGCAGCGGCCACTGCCGGTCGATGATCCGCGCGTGCGTCAGCCCGACATCACACGAGCGAAGCAGTTGCTGGGGTGGGAGCCGCGGGTGCCGCTCGACGAGGGGCTACGCCGGACGATCGACTATTTCCGAAAGAGTGGGACGGGATGAGCCGCATTCTCGTGACCGGAGCGGCAGGCTTCATCGGCTCGCACCTATGCGAGGCGCTGGTGTCGGCCGGCCATGAGGTCCATGGGTTCGACAATTTCGACCCGTTCTATCCGCGCGCGGTGAAAGAAGCCAATCTGGCGGCGCTGCGTGGCCAGTCGCGCTTTCGCTTCACCGAAGGTGACATCGTACGCGACCCGCTGCCGACTGCCGGGATCGACGCCATCGTGCACCTCGCGGCGCGCCCCGGCGTGCAGCCTTCGCTCGACGACCCCGGCGGCTACATGGACGCCAACGTGACGGGGACCGCCCGGCTGCTCGATCAGGCGCGCCGTGCGGGCATCGTCCGGATCGTGTTCGGCTCGTCGTCCTCGGTCTACGGCGAATCGACGCCCGCGCCGTTCGCCGAAGACGCCGTCGCGGACGGGCCCATTTCTCCCTATGCCGCGAGCAAGCGGGCCGGGGAGCTGGTGAGCCGGGTGTTCACGCATCTCTACGACACCCGCATCGCGTGCCTGCGCTTCTTCACGGTCTACGGTCCCCGGCAGCGTCCCGACCTCGCGGTCCACCGCTTTACGGCGCGCATCATGGCCGGGCAGCCGATCGTGATGCGGGGGGACGGTTCGAGCGCGCGCGATTATACGTATGTTTCCGATATCGTGGATGGGATCGTGGCGAGTCTCGACTGGACCGCGCGCCAGGACGGCGCCGGCGGCGAGCCGTGGCGCGTCTTCAATCTCGGTGGAGGCGAGCGGGTGCGGCTCGACCGCCTGATCGCCGTGATTGCCGCAGCGACGGGACGCCAGCCGATCATCGAGCGCGGCGCCGACCAACCGGGGGATGTGCCGCTCACCGCGGCGGATCTGTCCCGCTCCCAGCGGGAGCTCGGCTACCGGCCCAAAGTGGGGATCGAAGAGGGGATCCGGCGCTTCGTGGCCTGGTACCGGGAGGTTCATGGACGCAAGTCCTGAGCGTCGCGTCGACCAGGCGCGCGAGCGCTTCCAGCTGCAGGACTATTACGGCGCGATCCATCTGCTCGAGGAGGTCGCGTCGGTGGGTCACGCCTACGCCGACGCGGAGCACCTGCTCGGCCTTTCGTACTCACTCGTGGGACAGCCCGAAAAGGCGCTGGCGCATCTCGATCGCGCCCTCGAGTTGAACACGCACTATGTCGAGGCGCTGGTGCACCGCGCGCTGGTGCTCAACGACCTGGGCCGCGAGCAGGAAGCGACGGAGTCGTTGCGCCGAGCGGGTCAGATCGGTGGCAAGTCGCGACTCGGGTTTCCCACCCATCTCGCGTCGAAACTCGCCAACCTGCACGCGCACGTAGCGGAAGCGTATATCGAAGCCGGCGGCATGCGCGAAGCGATCGGGCAGTATCAAGCGGCGCTGGCCCTCGGTCCCGAATTCCACGATCTGCGCTACAAGCTGGGCCGGCTGCTGCTCCAGGCGGGCCGGGTGCTCGAGGCACGTGAGCAGTTCGAAATCATCGTCCGCTCGCGTCCCAACTTCCTCGACGCCGCCGCGATGCTGGGCCTCGCCTGTTACCTGAGCGGCGACGGGCTCTCGGCGCGGGTCGTGTGGGAGGACTGCCGCCGCCGTCGCCCCGAAGACCCGCGCGTCGAGGCGTATCTCGCCATGCTCGATCGCGGCGATCTGCGGGCCGCGGCGGAAGCCGCTGCGCGGACCTCGGGACGGCATAGCGCTCCGTGAACCGCTCCATCGCCGCGCTGGCGCTGGCGGGTATCGCGTGCGCCCAGAGCGCGGCCAATCACGAAGTCCTCGGCGACCGGCTCTACGCCGCCGCCGATTACCGCAGCGCGCTCGCCGAATACCAGCTCGGGTTGCGCGCCGGCCGCGGCAAGGGACTCCACGCCAAGGCCGCGGCGGCGGCTCTGCATACCGGAGACCTGGGTGTCGCGGCGCTGGAGTATCGCGCGCTGGCCCACGACGATCCCAGCCGCACCGATGAGGCCGCGGACGGACTGGAGCGCACCGCCAGACAGGCGGGGGGACTGAACGACCGTACCGCCCTCGCCGCGGCGTTGGACGGCCTGCGGGAAATCGCCCCGTCGCGCTCGCTCGGGCCCTACGCGCGGGTCGTCGCGCTCGACGCCGCCACGGCAGGGAACACCACGGACGCGATGGCGTACCTGCCCACGGCCATCGCCACCGCTCCCGACGCCGCTACCGCCGACTCGCTGCTGTACGTGTACGGCGAAGCGGCTGCATTGGCGAAGGATTGCGTGACCGCCGCGGCGGTGTTCGACGGGGTGGTACGGCGGCAGCGGCAGCCCGCCGTGCAGGACGCCGCGCGCGAGGGCATGGCGCGCTGTGCGTTGATGCGCGGCGAGGCGATCCTCGCCGCGGGACATCCGGCCGACGCCGAGGTGTGGTTCCAGCGGGCGTCTACGCCGGGGGCGGGGAGCGAGGTGGCGCGGGCGGCGGCGCTCGGTCTCGGTGACGTGGCGCTGGCGCGCGGGGACCTCACGACGGCAGTGGATTTCTACCAGCAGGCGCTCACGGGCGGAATGCCGGGAGATACTTTGGCGCAACGCGCACAGGAAAAGCTCAACGCCCTCGGCAAAGCGGATACGGCGAGCGCCCCTCAGCAATGAGTGACGCGATGCGAGGCACCAGTCTGCTCCTGCTCGTGGTACTCACCGCGTGCCATCATGGTCCGCGACAGGTGACCACGTTGAGCCCCGCCGCGCTGCTGGCACAGGCGCGGCGGCAGTTCCACGCCGGCGACATGAACAAGGCGCTGCAGAGCTACCGCCGTCTCCAATTCGAGCTCGCTCCCAACGACTCGACATTGGCGGAGGCTCACTATTACGTAGCGGAGGCGGAATTTCAGATGGGCGAGTTGGTAGAAGCTGCCCACGATTTCCGTGAGACCGCCGATCAGTTCGCGCAAAGCAGCCTGGCGCCCACCGCGCTGCTGCGCGCCGGGGATGCGCAGTTGCGGATGTGGCGCAACCCCGAGCTCGACCCCAGCTACGGCCAGTCGGCGCTCGCGACCTATCAGGAGCTTGCCGGCCGCTATCCGGGCACCGACGCGACGGCTCGCGCGCAGGTCCATGTGCGCCAGCTGCGTGAATGGTTCGCCGACAAAGACTACAAGAACGGGATGTTCTACTACCGCCGCGGGGCCTACGACTCCGGGATCATCTACTTCAAGGACGTGCTGGCGAACTATCCCGAAACCCCGCGTGCCGTCGATGCGCTGCTGCGGCTCGCCGACAGCTATCGCATCATCGGATACAAGGAAGAGCGGCAGGAGGCGTGCGCACACTTGCGCCAGTTCTATCCGCAGGCTCAGAACGTCGAGCGGTCGTGCCCTCCGGCCACGCCTCCGGCCGGCACCACGCCCTGAGCGCGTGGACGCGCTGTTCGGCGGCTCGTTCGATCCGGTTCATCTGGGACATCTCGTGGTCGCCGAAGCGGCGGCGGAGGCGCTCGGTGCGCGGGTGCGCCTGATGCCCGCGCGCGAACAGCCCTTCAAGCAGGGCGCCGCGGCCGCCACGCCGGCACAGCGTGCCGAGATGCTCGAGCTCGCCGTGCGCGGCAATCCCCGCCTCTCCGTCGAACGCATCGAGCTCGAGTTGCCCACCCCGTCCTATAGCGTGCGCACGCTGCGCGCGCTCGCGCAGCGCGAGCCGGGGAACCGATTCACGTTACTGTTGGGGGCGGATGCCGCTCGAGACCTGCCCGCGTGGCACGAAGCGGCGGCGCTCCCCGGCCTGGCGGACGTCGTGGTGTTCAGCCGGCCCGGGCAAGCCCCAGCGCACCAGTTGCCGATCCAGCGGGTGATCGCCGTCCCTGCGGTCGAAGTGTCGGCGACGGAGATCCGGCGGCGGGTGGCCGAGGGCCGTTCGATTCGCTATCTGGTGCCCGACGCGGTGCGCGAGTACATCGCGGCCCACGGGCTGTATCGCAAGAGCTGAGGACTGATGGTCAAAGCGATGCTCACGAAGGTGTTCGGATCGCGATTCCAGCGGGAGATGAAACGCATCCGCCCGCTGGTGACGGCGATCCACGAGCACGAAGCCCGGCTCAAGGACCTGCCCAACGGCGAGCTGCAGGCGCAGACGGCCCAGTTCCGTCAGCGGATCGCCGCGCAGACCGGCGAGCTGGCCGCCGAAGTGGAGCGGCTCAAGGCGGCCAAACACGACTGCCCCGACGCCGAGGAGCGGGCGCGCTTGTCCGATCAGCTCGGGCAGGCGGAGCAGCGCTACAGTAAGGCCTTGCAGGCCGCGCTCGACGACGTGCTGCCCGAAGCGTACGCCACAGTGCGTGAGGCCTGCCGCCGGCTGGTGGGATCGAAAGTGCTGGTCACCGGTCACGAGCTGACCTGGGACATGGTCCCCTACGACGTGCAGCTGATCGGCGGCATCGTCCTGCACCAGGGGAAGATCGCCGAAATGGCGACAGGCGAGGGCAAGACGCTCGTCGCGACGCTACCGCTCTACCTCAATGCCCTGGCGGGGAAGGGCGCGCACCTCGTCACGGTCAACAACTACCTGGCGCGGCGCGATTCCCAGTGGATGGGGCATCTCTTCACCTGGCTCGGACTGAGCGTCGGCTGCATCGACGACAGCCAACCGTCGACGCCCGAGCGCGCGGCCGCGTATCGCTGCGACATCACCTACGGCACCAACAACGAGTTCGGGTTCGACTACCTGCGCGACAACATGGTGGGGCGACTGGAGGAGCGGGTCCAGCGCGCCCACTACTACGCGATCATCGACGAGGTCGACTCGATCCTGATCGACGAAGCGCGCACACCGCTGATCATTTCGGGGGCGGTGGGTGCGGAGTCGGACGTGAAGTACGCGCAGTACAACGCACTCGTGGTCCAGCTCGTGCGCAGGCAGCAGGCGGTCGTGAACGACCTCGTGGCGAAGGCCGAGCCACTGCTCGCGGACCCCAAGGCCCAGTACGACGCCGCCAAGCTGCTCTACCAGGCGCAGCTCGGGATGCCGAAGAACAAGAAACTCCTCAAGCTCCTGAACGAGCCGGGACTCAAGACCCAGGTGCAGCGGGTCGAGCTCGACCGGCTGGCCGACCGCAAGCTGCCGGCGCGCGATCAGAAGATGCGCGACATCGAGGACGATCTCTACTTCGTGCTCGATGAGCGGGGCCACTCGGTCCATCTCACCGACAAGGGCGTCGAGGCGATGTCCCCGGACGATCCCGCCTTGTTCGTGGTGCCCGACATCTCGCAGGCGGTGCACGAGATCGACCACGACGACACGCTGACGCCGGCACAGAAGCTGGAAAAGCGCCGCGTCGTCGAAGGCGAATACGCGGCCAAGAGCGAGACGTTGCACATCATCTACAAGCTGGTCCAGGCGCACGGACTCTACGAAAAGGACGTGGAGTACGTCGTCCAGGACGGCCAGGTGTTCATCGTCGACGAGTTCACCGGTCGCCTGATGCCGGGGCGGCGTTGGGCGGAGGGACTGCACCAGGCGGTGGAGGCCAAGGAAGGGGTCGTGGTACGCGAGGAGAGCCAGACACTCGCCACCATCACGATCCAGAATTACTTCCGCATGTACGAGAAGCTCGCCGGCATGACCGGCACCGCCGAGACGGAAGAAACCGAATTCTTCCAGATCTACAAGCTGGAGGTGGTGGTGATCCCCACCAACCGGCCGGTCCGCCGCGTCGACAAACACGACCTCATCTACAAGACCCGCCGCGAGAAGTACAACGCGGTCGTCGACGAGACCGAGCGGCATCACAAGCGCGGCCTGCCGGTGCTGGTGGGAACAGTCAGCGTCGACGTCTCGGAGACCCTGTCGCGGATGCTGAAGCGCCGCGGCCTGAAGCACGAGGTGCTGAACGCCAAGTACCACGAGCGCGAGGCCGAGATCGTCGCCCAGGCGGGCCAGCCCGGGGCGATCACGATCGCGACCAACATGGCCGGGCGCGGCACCGACATCAAGCTCGGCCCCGGCGTGAAGCAGTGCCAGGTCTGCGGCATCTCGGCCCGCGGCGAGCCGGCCTTCGGACAGGCGCAGGAGCAGGCCGACCTGACCCCCTCGCGCATCAAGGAGCTGGGGTGCAACGACGACCCACCCTGCGGACTGGTGATCGTCGGCACCGAGCGCCACGAAGCGCGGCGCATCGACCGCCAGCTGCGCGGCCGCTCCGGCCGCCAGGGCGATCCGGGCCAGAGCGTGTTCTACCTCTCGCTCGAAGACGACCTGATGCGTCTGTTCGGCTCGGAGCGTATCGCGCGCTGGATGGACCGGGGCGGCGCCGAGGAGGGCGAGGTGATCACGCACCCGCTCGTGACCGGCGCGATCAGCCAGGCGCAAAAGCGGGTCGAGCTGCAGAACTTCCAGGCCCGCAAACGCCTGCTGGAATACGACGATGTGATGAACCAGCAGCGCGAGGTGATGTACTCGCTGCGGTTGTTCGCGCTGGAGGGCGGCGAAGAGCTCAAGGCGGAGGCGCTGCGCATGATTGACGCTGCCGTCGAGCGGCTCGTCGACGCCCAGCTCGCCGAATACAAGGACGCCGCCGACTGGGATCGTGAGCTGGTAGAGACCGAGCTGCTCCAGAAATACCTGATCTCCGCTGCGCCAATCACCGATCCCACCGCGGTGCGCACTCGGACGGAGATGGTGCGCGTCGCCCGGGAAGCGGGGCGCGCGGCGTTCGACGGGAAGCTCTCCTACTTCAAGGAAATCGAGCCCAAGGTCGGCGCGACGCGGCTCGGCGAGCAGGCGCTGGCGCACATCATGCTCAGCGTGATCGATGAAAAATGGAAAGATCACCTCTACGATCTCGACCAGCTGAAGGCGGGGATCCAGTTCCGGACCTATGGGCAGAAGGATCCGCTGATCGAATACAAGCAGGAAGCTTTCGAGATGTTTCAGGGGCTGATCGACGACTTGCGGAGCACGTTCACGGAGCGCTGGCTCAAGCTGCGCATCGAATTCGGTCCCCCACCCGGGCCTGGCGGGACGACCGGCCCCGCGGGAGGCCGTCCGCGACCGGCCGGTTCTGGCAACGCCGGACTCATCGGCGGCCAGCCGCGCCGCCCTACGCCGATGGTCGCGTCGAAACCCGACGCTGACGGACTCGTGAGTCAAGGGACGAGTACTGGACCACAGCCGCCGGCGGGGGCCGTGCCGGCAGTCGGCGCTGCCGTGACCAATCCCTACGCGGGGGTCGGCCGCAACGACCCCTGTCCCTGCGGCAGCGGCAAGAAGTTCAAGAAGTGTCACGGAGCGGCCGTCTAAAAGACACCATCGCCGCGTTACGCACCGTGTGGCGTGGATCTGGTACTACGTCCCGCACTGCTCCGGGCTACGTTGGCCGGCCATGGTTATGGTCGACGCGCAGCAGCCGGCAGCCGATCGGCCGCGCGAGCGCCTGTGGCGGCTCGGCGTCCAGGCGCTCACCGCCCAGGAGCTCATCGCCTTGTTACTGGGGACCGGATCTCCCGGGCGCGGTGCCCTCGAGGTCGCGGCCGAGCTGCTCGGCCGGGTCGAGGGATCGCTGTGCCGGCTGGCGAGCCGGCCGGCGGTCGAGGTAGCCCGCACGCCGGGCGTGGGGCGGGCGAAAGCTGCCCGTCTTGCCGCGGCGCTCGAGCTGGGGCGGCGTCTCGAGGTCGAAGCGACCCCGCCGCCCGAGCGGATTCGCGGGCCAGGGGATGTGCACCGGCTCTGCGCCCCGCGCCTCCGAGACCTCGCAGTCGAGGAATTTCACGTGCTGGCCCTCGGGACGCAGAGCCAACTGCTCGCCGACCTCCTGATCACGCGCGGGTTGCTGAACAGCTCGTTGGTGCACCCCCGGGAGGTGTTCCGGGCGGCGATCGCCGAGGCGGCGGCGGGCATCATCGTGGTGCACAACCATCCCAGCGGCGATCCCACCCCTTCGGCGGATGACCGGGCAGTGACGCGCCAATTGGTGGAAGCGGGCCGGTTGCTCGACCTTCCCGTCTACGACCACGTGATCGTCGGCGGCGACCGCTACATCAGTTTTTCCGAGGCGGGCTTGCTGTAGCGACGGGGCCGCGCCATCCTCCACGGGTGACGACCACCGCTCCATCGCTCGCGCCGGAGCTGGCGAAAGCCGTCGCGCCGCTGCGCGAGCGCCTCGACCTCGATCTCCTGGCCCGGGCCTACCAGGTCAGCGCCCGGGCGCACTCCGGCCAGAAGCGCAAGTCGGGAGAGGACTTTCTGTCCCATAGCGTCGCGGTGGCGACGATTCTCGCCGAGCAGCAAATGGACTCGACCACCATCGCCGCGGCGCTGCTGCACGACGTGGTCGAAGACTCGGACGTCCTGCTCGACCAGATCCGCAGCGACTTCGGATCGGAGGTCGCCGATCTGGTCGACGGGCTCACCAAGCTGTCCGGACTCACGTTCCGTTCCGCCGAGGAAGCCGCGGCGGAGAATTACCGCAAGCTGCTGCTCTCGATCGCCAAGGACGCGCGCGTCATCATCATCAAGCTCGCCGACCGGCTGCACAACATGCGGACGCTGGAGCATCTCTCGGAAGAGCAGCAGCGCCGCATTGCGATGGAGACGCAGGAGATCTACGCGCCGCTGGCGCACCGCTTCGGGATGGCAGGCGTCAAGGCCGAGCTCGAGGACCTCGCGTTCAAGTTCCTAGAGCCCGACGAGTTCCGGATCCTGACGAAGAAGATTCGCGCGCGCCGCGCCGAGCGCGACCAGACCATCGAGCGGCTGCGCGCGCCGCTCGACGCGGAGCTGAAGCGCGCCGGCATCGCCGAGTTCGAGATCACCGGCCGTCCGAAGAACCTATGGTCGATCCACAAGAAAATGAAGCGACGCGAGAAGCCGTTCGAGGAGATCTACGACCTGCTCGCCGTCCGAGTCCTGGTGGACTCGGTCGCCGATTGCTACCACGCCCTCGGCATCATCCATCACCAGTGGACGCCGCTGCAGGAGCGGATCAAGGACTACATCGCCAGCCCCAAGTCCAACGGCTACCAGTCGCTGCACACGACGGTATTCGGGCCCGGCGGCCAGCTGTACGAGATCCAGATTCGCACGCGCGACATGCACCGCACCGCCGAGTATGGCATCGCCGCGCACTGGCTCTTCAAGGAAGGGAAGGCCCCCGACGAGCTCGACCGCCATCTCGCCTGGTTCCGGCAACTGCTCGAGCTGCAGCAGGACGCACACTCTCCCGAGGAGTTTCTCGAGTTCCTCAAGGTCGACCTGTATCAGGACGAGATCTTCGTCTTCACGCCGCGCGGCGACGTGAAGCGGCTGCCGAAGGAGGCGACCCCGATCGATTTCGCCTTCGCGGTGCACACGGAGGTGGGGTACCGGTGCAACGGTGCGCGGGTCAATGGCCGCATCGCGCCGCTGCATCGCCCACTCAAGAACGGGGACACCGTCGAAGTGCTGACCTCACCCCAGGCGCGCCCGTCGCGCGACTGGCTGGCGCACGTTCACACCGGTCGGGCCCGGCACAAGATCCGGCAATGGATCCGGCAGGAGGAGCACACCCGGAGCGTCGCCCTGGGGAAGGAGATTCTCGACCGCGAGATCCGGCGCCGCCGCCTGGCCGCCCCCGACGAGGAGCAGCTGGCGCGGGCCGCGGCGACGCTGTCGCTCGGCTCGGCGGAACAGCTCGTGGCGGTGCTGGGCCGCGGCGACGTCGCCCTGGGGCTCGTCATGCGGGCGCTGTTCCCGGACCTCCCGAGCGAAGACCTGCAGGCTCCCAAGCCGACGGCGTTTGGCCGCGTCATCCAGCGGCTGCGGCTGGGGCGGGGCATCCGGATTCAGGGGGTCGACGGCCTGATGGTGCGCTACGCCCAGTGCTGCCAGCCGGTCCCCGGCGACCCCGTCGTGGGCTACGTGACGCAGGGGCGC
>DASTHG010000201.1:0-3633 GCA_035718325.1 Gemmatimonadales bacterium
GGACCCTGGCCGGCACCGGATGGAGGTTCCTGATGATGCCGAGCCTGGACAGGAGCCAGAGCCCATAGAAGGTGAAGTCCACCTCCCACCAGTAGAACCCCTGCCGCGCCGCCCCAGGATACCAATGGTGGTTGTTGTGCCACCCCTCGCCGAAGGTGATGAGCGAGAGAATCAGGCTGTTCTTGCTGTCGTCCGGGGTGGGGTAGCGACGGCGGCCCAGCTGATGGGCCAGCGAGTTGATGAAGCAGCTGCAATGGAAGAGCACCACCGTACTGATGAAGAAGCCCCACACCAGCCACTGCGCGCCTCCCACGACGAACAGCGTGGCCGCGAGCAGCAGCGGGACGACGATGTCGAAGCGGTCGAGAAACCGCAGCTCGGGGTAGCGGGCCAGGTCGGGTACCTGCTGTACATCGGTGGGGAAGTTCTCCGGGGAGGTGATCCACCCCATGTGGCTCCACCAAAATCCGTGATAGCGGGGGCTGTGCACGTCGACTGCCGTATCGGCATGGCGGTGGTGCTTGCGGTGGTGTGCCGCCCACCACAGCGGACCGCGCTGCACGCAGGTGGCCCCCGCAACGGCGATCAGAAACTGCACCGGCCGCGAGACCTCGTAGGTGCGGTGCGAGAAATAGCGGTGATAGAAGCCGGTAATCGCGAACATGCGCAGCACGTAGAGCGCTGCGGCAACTCCGACCGCCGCCCAGCTGGCCCCGACCCAGATCACCCCGAGGCAGGCGAGGTGCATTCCGACGAACGGCAGCACCCGCACCCAATCGACGTGGTGCACGTCCGGATGGAGCCGGGCAGGCACGGCACTGGTATCGAACCAGAGGCGGAACTTGGTGATCAGCTGTCGGAATCGGTTCATGTCGGGCCAATTTAACGTACGCCGCCGGACCAGTCACGGATGTGGAACTTCAGACCGGAACCATCCGTAGGGGCGGCTCTCTACTGCTACGGAATTCCCGGATGGTTCGTGTCGCGCCCGCCGCTCTTGCGCTCGCACTGCCCCTCCTCCGGGGCGTGTCTCTCGCCGCCCAGGACTCCACGCATCAAGAACCGCGCCGCTCCCCCGGCTACCACGCATTGAACCTCGGCGTCGGGGGTGTCGGACTGTCGATCGGCAACTCGCGACGCTGGACAGGTCTGCGGATCAATTTCCAGGACAATCAGGTCGAGCGGGTCAACGGCATCGGCATCACGATCTGGAGTGCAAAGCACAACGATGACATGGTGGAGAACGGACTCGCGCTCGGCGTGACGGGTCCGGTGGGCGGGCGGTTCAACGGCGTGACGATCGGCGGGTTGGGCGCTGTGGCCGATCAGGGATTTCGCGGGATCACCATCGCGGGCCTCGGGGTGGTCTCCAACGGTGACATGAAAGGCGTGAATCTCTCGGGCCTCGGCACCGTCGCCAATCGCGATATGTGGGGTCTCAACGTCGCGGGCCTGGGGCTCGTCGCCGACGGGCGGATGGACGGCATCAACCTCGGCGGATTGGCGGCGGTGGCGAATGGACGTATGCGTGGCTTGAACCTCGGCGGCCTCGCCGTCGTCGCGAACGGCTCGCTTTCCGGCGTGTCCGCCGGCGGACTCGCGACGGTGACGGACGGGAGCCTGGGCGGCATCACCGTCGGCGGATTGGCCGTGGTCGCGAACCGGTCGATTCGCGGTATCAGCGTGAGCGGCATGGCGATCGTGTCCAGCGGCCCGAATACGGGGCTCAGTACCGCCGGGCTCGCCGTCGTCTCGGATGGACCGATCACCGGCGCCGCGATCGCGGGCCTCGCCGTGGTGGGTGGCACGCGCATCCGCGGGCTCGCGATCGGCGGCGTGCACGTCGAGGCGCCGCTCATCCAGGGGCTCGCGATCTCGGCGATCCGGACGCGCACCTGGGACATGCGCGGCGTCTCAATCGCCGGCTACAACCGCATGAAGGGGGACCAATTCGGGCTTGCGATCGGCGTCTACAACTACGCCCAGCGGCTGCACGGGGTGCAGCTCGGCCTCATCAACAATGCGCGCAACAATCGCGGCCTGCTGCGGGTGCTTCCTCTAGTGAATGTCCACTTGGACTAGATAGGCAGACTTTCCGCCGGTGCGTGATTCCACGATTGAAATCGTGGCTCGGCGCTGACGCGACAGGCCCTGAAGGGCGCTGGCTAGTGCGTCTTTCAAGACGCGTCGCGCAAGCGCCGAGCGCCGAGTTCACTCGGCGTACCGCGCGGCGGCTCTGAGCCCTCCAGATTTTCGAGTTCTAGCCAGAAGCGCGATCAGCCGTCAGCTTTCAACTCTCAGCTCTCAAAGGCGGGAGAATGTTCAGCCGTCACTTGTCCATCGTGTTCGCTCTGGGGTGCGCAGCTTTCGCTCGAGTCGCTCAGGCGCAGGAGACCGCTTCGGACACGCTGTTGACCGTCGATCACTATCTCGATTTCGAGCAGGCAGCCGACCCGCAGCTCTCACCGGACGGATCGCTGATCATCTACACGCGCTCGTGGGTCAATCGCCTCGAGGACAAGTGGGAGCAGGCGCTGTGGATCATGGGCGCCGACGGGTCGAAGAATCGGTTCCTCACCAAGGGTTCGAACGCCCGCTGGTCGCCCGACGGGTCGCGCATCGCCTATTTCGCCGACGGCGAACCGAAGGGGACGCAGCTGTTCGTGCGCTGGATGGACGCCGAGGGCGCGACGTCGCAAGTCACGCATCTCGTCGAAATGCCGAGCGACCTGCGCTGGTCGCCTGATGGGAAGTGGCTGTCGTTCGCGATGCTGGTGCGCCATGCCACGCCCTGGGACATCAGCATGCCCAAGCCGCCCACTGGGGCGAACTGGACCGCCGCGCCGCGCGTGGTGGACCGCATGCACTACCGGCAGGATCGGCGCGGTTTCATGGAGGACGGCTACCTCCACCTCTTCCTCGTGTCGGCCGACGGTGGCACGGCACGCCAGCTCACGAGCGGCGATTGGAACGTCGGGGCGCGCTTCGACGGGCTTTCCAATGCCGTCGGCTACGACTGGACGCCCGACGGAAAATCCGTGGTCGTGGACGGCTACAAGGATCCGGGAGCAGATCACAATTATCGCAATTCGGCCATCTACCTGGTGGACGTCGCGAGCGGAGCGGTGAGGCCGTTGACCACGCGCCCGGGGGTATGGACGAATCCCCTCGTGTCCCCTGACGGCAAGGCGATCGCGTTTGCCGGGTATGATTCCACGAACGCCAGCTACCGCGCCGCGGATCTCTGGGTGATGGGGACCGACGGCGGCGCGATGCGGAAACTCACCGGCGACCTGGACCGCGATCCCGCGGGGCCGCGCTGGGCGCCGGACGGCAGCGGCGTGTACTTCGCCGCCGACGATCACGGATCGCGGAACATCTGGTTCGCAGCGCTCAGCGGAGCCCCGCGCAGCGTCACGAGCGGCGCCCAGATGCTCACCCTCACGTCGCTCGACCGCAATCTCAACGCCGTCGGGACGCGCAGCGATGCGACGCATCCTGCGGACATCGTGCGCTACAATCTGCGCAAGCCGGACCCGGTGGCCCGCCTCACGAGCGTCAACGCCGACATCCTCGGGCGCATGAAGCTCGCACAGGTGGAGGAGATCAACTACGTCTCGAGTGGTGGCGCTC
>DASTHG010000202.1:0-2177 GCA_035718325.1 Gemmatimonadales bacterium
CAGCTCCTGAAGTGTCCCACGAGCGCCGGTGAGTCGATGAGCACGTCCACCGACGGCGCGAAGAATGTGTTGGAGTCGATGGTCGGCTGAAGCCCCGTGGCAATGGCCCAACCCCGCGGGAGGTCGAACGTCACATAGGACGGGACGAGGGTTGCGCCGACGATGTACATGAACGACTGCGGCCCGCCGACGAGACCGCCCTGCGGCGCGAGGAACGGCACCCACGACGAGCGGATCGGCCGGTCGGGTGCCGGCAGCTGCAGCCGGTAGCGGACTTCGACGGTTCCGCCGGGGGCCACCACGCGCCACACGGCGCTGTCCTCCCGCACGATGCTCGCCGCCGCACCTCCGGCAGGTGTCGCGACGCGCACCTGCGCGACATGGCGGAAGTAGCGGTCGTCGTACTCCGGGTGCGCGGCGAGCGCGAGGCGGAAGGTGTCTGTCGCGTTCCGGATCCGGATCGTCACGTCGAACCCCGACAGGTCCGCCGTGTCGACCCGCACCCCGTAGGTCACCACGGGCTGAGACAGGGAGTAACGCACTTCCACGGCGTCGACGGGGTCACGCAGCGGGTGCTGGGCGGAAAGACCGGCCGGGATGCTCAGGGCGATCAGAACAGCGGCAATCTTGGGCATACACGCTCTCGCAGGGTCGGTAGTCTGATGCCAGCCGGGCCGCTTTGGTTTGTGTTCCCCTAGCGGGATTCCCGTGTATTTTCTCTCCCCCCTATGCGAGCGTTCGGATTGCTGCGGTGCGTAGTGGCGCTGGGTGCCACCGTTTCCTGCAGCGGCGGTGCACCGTTCGACACCGGTCTCGAGGGCCATATGATGCGCAGCCCGACGAGTCCGGTGTGCGCGCCCACGCTCGGTTGTACCGCGCCGCTCGCGGCGGATTTCTCCGTGTGGCACACCGGGCTCCTCGTGGCACGCTTCCAATCCGATTCGGCGGGCGCGTTTTTCGTGCGGCTGCCAGCCGGCATCTACGGCATCGTCCCCGATTCCTCGGCGCCGGTGGTTCCAGGCCAGGTGAAAACGGTGACGGTGAAGTCCGAGTCACTGACCTCCGTCGTCCTGGACTTCGATACTGGGATCCGCTGAGCCGTCGAAATGGGTGAGCCGTGAGCGGTACGCGGTGAGCGGTATCGAGGCTACCCAGGGATCCGGGTTCAAAGATCATTTCTCCCAAATCGCGTCGGCCTATGCCGCCCATCGGCCGACGTATCCCCATGCGATCGTCGACTATCTCGCCGATCAGGTGCCGCGTCGCGACGTGGCCTGGGATGCGGGATGCGGGTCGGGCCAGCTGTCGACGCTGTTAGCCGACCGTTTCGCGCGCGTGATCGCTACCGACCCGAGCGCCGATCAGATCGCGCAGGCGCGCGCCCATGAGGGCGTCGAGTATCGGCAGGCGAGTGCCGAATCGTGCGGGCTGGAAGCGGGATCCGTGGACCTCGCCGTCGCTGCTCAGGCGGCGCACTGGTTCGATCTGCCGCGCTATTACGCTGAGGTGCGGCGCGTCGTCCGGCCCGGTGGTCTCGTGGCCCTGCTGGCGTACGGCGTGGTGCACCTCGATCGCGACCTGAACACGATCGTGGACCGGTTCTACTGGCAGACGTTGGCGGGGTTCTGGCCGCAGGAGCGCAAGATCGTCGAAGAGGGATATCGCTCGCTCCCGTTTCCCTTTCCGGAATTCCAAGCCCCGGCGTTCGCGATGACGGCGACGTGGTCGCTGGCCCAACTGCTCGGGTACGTGCGTACCTGGTCAGCGGTGCAGGCGATCGAGCGAGCGCGCGGCGGCGAAGCGTACGCGGGCTTCGCGCGCGCACTCACCGCGACGTGGGGCGATCCCGACTCGCGTCGAGCTGTGCGTTGGGATGTGGCGCTGCGCGTGGGCCGCGTGTAGCAGCCTTCTACTCTTGGAGTTAGGCGGGGCTGCGACAAGGCGGGGAACATAAGTTCCGTGAGCCGCGTTTTTCGAAGTGCCTATGACGACACTACCACCAATCGCACCAGCCTCCTTCGACCGTCGCGGCCTGCGCGTCGTGACGTGGATCGCTCAGGCGCTCGTGGCGCTCGCCCTGGCATTCGGCGCCGCGCTCGTGGCAACTCGCCTTGCCCAGGTGCTGTTGATCGGCGCTGCCGCCGGCGTACTCGCCGCTTCCGCGGTCGGTCTCGTGG
>DASTHG010000203.1:0-6738 GCA_035718325.1 Gemmatimonadales bacterium
GTGGGAGCGCTCGAGGGCATCAAGACGGCCTCGGAAGTGGTCAAGCTCATCGTCAAGTACACGCCCCACATCATGCTGGTGGGCGAAGGGGCGAAGCGCTTCGCCCTGTCGTACGGCCTCAAGGAAGAGGACCTGCTCACCAACGCGTCGCGACAGGTGTGGCTCGAGTGGCGCGCCAACATGAGCCCCACCGACAACTACCTCGACGTGCCGGCGCACACCCCGATGGTCGTCCGCCCGCCCACCGGCACGATCAATTGTGATGCGGTGACGCCGGGTGGCGACATCGCGTCGGTCACCACCACCGCCGGGCTCGCGTTCAAGATTCCCGGCCGTGTGGGCGACAGCGCCATCGTCGGCGCCGGTCAGTACTGCGACAACGACGTCGGCGCGGCCGGCTCCACGGGGCTCGGCGAAGCGAACATCATGATCGCTGGAGGGTTCCTGACCGTCGACAACATGCGCCGCGGGATGAAGCCCACCGACGCGTGCCTCGAAAGTCTGAAGCGCGCGGTGCACCTCACGCCGCCGCGGCTGCTCGGGCCGGAGGGTCGCCCGCGCTACCAGCTCGATTTCTATGCGGTCAACAAACGCGGCGAGTTCGGCGCCGCGGCGCTGTACCATAGCCGCTTCGCGGTCCACGACGGCACCACGGCCCGGTTCGTCGATACCGCAACCCTGTACGACATGGACCAGCCGGCCTGAGCGTGCGCCGCACCGCCGTCCTCTTCATCCTGCTTCTCACGGCGACGACCCTCCGGGCGCAACAGCCCGAGGTGAAGCCATACTGGGACTTCACCTACACTCCCTACGGTTACTACAGCTCGATCGACGGCTGGTGGATCGCCGGATACGTGCGAGTCTACAGCCCTATCGGGTTCCGGGAACGCCCCGAGCCGAATCGCGCCGCCATTACGCTCACCGGTGGCGCGAGCACCCAGGGGAGTTACCTGGTGGAGCTCGACGCCCAGGCCCCGGCCCTGTGGGAAGGGTGGCGCGCCGCCGTCACGCTCGACGCCCTGCGCGCCAACCGGCTTGGCTACTTCAGCATCGGCAACGACACCCGCTTCGACAGCGACAGCAACACGCCGCTCACCCCGTACTTCTATCGCGTGAGCCGTACGTCGGACCTCGCGCGGCTGACGTTGCAGCGACGCCTCGCGGGACCGGTACGCCTGCTGATCGGAGGCTCGTTCGAGCATACGACGTTCCGCACGCTCCCCGGCGACGGGCTGTTCGCGCGCGACCGCGCCGCCGGGATCGCCGACTCGGCACCGTGGAACGATGCCGCATTGCGGGCCGGCCTCGTCGCCGACACGCGCGACAACGAGATCGACCCGCACACCGGTGTTCTCGCGGAAGCATTGCTCGCTACGGCGCAGCACTACAACCGCGCCACCGTCGGGCTGCAGGCGTACGTGCACCCGACGGAGCGGATCATGCTGGCGGGTCGCGTCGTGGGCGAACGAATGAGCGGCGCGCCGAGCATCTCGGTGATGCAGGTGATCGAATCCTCGGGACGGCCGTATGTCGGTGTGGGCGGGTACCGCAGCCTGCGCGGCTATTACGACTCGCGCTTCATCGGACCCGGCAAGCTGCTGGGTGGTATCGAAGCGCGCTACGCCCTGATCTATTTTCCGACGGTCCTCGAGGTCAAGCTGGTGGGGTTCTACGACACGGGACGCGTGTTCGGCTCCGGCAGCGCCTTCCAGCTCACGACGCACGACCTGCATTCGAGTGCCGGCGGGGAGTTGATGATCCGCTTCGGCCGCAACGGCGTGCTCGTGGCGGGAGCGGGATTTGGATCAGACGGGCATCAGTTTCTATTTGGGAGTTCCTGGAGCTATTGATAACTCAGCTATCAGCTATCAGCTATCAGCCGCTGGTGGCTACCGATCTAGCCGACAGCCGATAGCTGATAGCCGATAGCGTCTTTCCGCTTCTCGAACAGTCCCAGCACCTCCCGTAACGCCGACTCCCCCTTGTCGCGCGCATACCAGCGCCGGATCTGCGGGTAGGGCGGTTTCATCCCGGTCTTCGCCCGCTCGTTACGCACCCACGCCTGCAGGTCTGCCGGGCGTGGACCCCAATGGCCCAGCTCCTCAAGCTGGCGATTCAACACGATCACAATCGGAATGGCACGCGCCCCGTCGGTGAGATAGCGGTCCATCACCGCCGGGTGCTCGTCACGGCGCAGCACCCGCACCTCGATGCTCCGCGTCAGCGTGGCAAGTTTGGCGAGATAGGGAATCGTACTCGACCCATCGCCGCACCAGTCTTCGGCGAGGACCAGGAGGTTGAACTTCTCTCCGGCCGACCGCACAGCCGTGATCGCCCACTCGGGGATGTGCACGATGCGGTCCATCGACTTCCACAGCTCACGGTTGGTGACCGCGTCGCGCACGAACGCATGGTATGGTGTCGCCTGGGACCAGAGGGAACGAAAGTCGAGAGGCATGGAGCGAGTTTCGCTCAGCGAGCTGGAAGAGCATCACAAGACGAGATGAAGAATCGTTTAAGGTACGAGGCTGATCGCCGATAGCTGATAGCTGTTCGCGTTTTCTAGATCTCCCGGATCTCCACTCCGCGCCGCTTCAGCTCGCTCACATACGCCTCAAACGGCACCGCCTCATCCGGCGTCTGCACGCCGTGTGCCGTGATGCGGCCGTCCGCTTGCATCAGGCCGGTGATCGAGAGCGAGTAGCCGGTAGTGCGCATCATGGCGCTGATGCCTCGCGCCTCGTCGTAGTAGTCGAGCAGCTCCCAGGACGCGCGCTTGCCCTTGCCGCTCGTCACGTCGACGCGCAGCGCCACCAGGTCGCGCCCCGCCGGCTTGGTGAGCTTGGGCGACACCGCCGCGATGAACGCATCGCGCGGCACGATCTCCTTCCCTTTCACCTTCAGGGGGGTGATGTCGAGCAGGCCGAGCTCCCGGATCGGCCGCATGATCGCCATGTGTCCCGGATAGCGCAGCGTCTTGTACTCCATCGTGCGCACGCGGCCTTCGTACGCCCACGGCAGGGTCGAAATGCCGCCGCCGGTGTGAAACGCCTCGAGCGTGCCGACCGGTGGCGGGAACCCCACGGTCTCGAGCTCCGAGAGCGCGTCGACCCGAGCCGGCTTGCCTTCCCGCAGCACCCACGACGGCGTCGTGTAGTAGTCGAGCGCCCCTTCGAGCGAATAGACGATCTGGTAATTGAGCGGCGGCTCGGGGTGCTGCGGCAGACCCCCGACGAAGATCTTCACGCTGTCGGCGGACTCCACACGGCGGATGCCTTCAGCCGCCAGAATGTTGACCATGCCGGGCGCGAGGCCGCAGTCGGGGATCACCGAAACGTTCCGCGCCCGGGCGTCAGGGTCGAGCTTCTTCTGATTGAAGACGATCTCGGTGTTGCCGCCCAGGTCGGCGTAGTGCAGCCCCGCCGCCACGGCTGCCCGCGTCACGTCGAGGTTGAAGTAATAGGGCAGCGCGTTGAGCACGGCGACATGGCCCGCGAGCAACGCCGCGAGCGCCGTGGGATCCTGCACGTCGAGTTTGGCGAGGGTGAGCTTCTTCCCCGCGAACGGTTTCACGAATCCGGCTGCGCGCTCCGGTTGGATGTCGGCCAGTGTGACGTTGCGGACCCCCTCCTGCTGCACCAGATCGTAGGCACATGCGGACCCCTGCAGGCCCGCACCGAGCACCAGCATACGCATACGGTGGAAGTCTCCGGACGGAAGTGGCAAGCCAGAACGAAGCGGGCGAAAGCTAATTAGATTCGCCCCCCTGTGAAGCAGGCCGAACTCACGCGGGAACGGCTGCTGCGTGCAGGCCTCGAGCTGTTCACCGCGCAGGGCTACCGCGGCACGAGTACCAGCGACATCGCTCGCCATGCCGGCGTCGCCGAAGGAGCCCTGTACCGGCACTTCCCCGGAAAACAGGCGCTCCTGAACGAGGTGTACCGCAGCGCCGCGACCTGGGCCGCCGAACGGGTACGCGAGGCGGACGCCGCGGCGGAATCGCTGCCCCACAAGCTCGCGCACCTGGCGGCGGCGCTGGTGCGGGGTGCCGGGCGCGAGCCGGCGATCGTGCGCCTCTTCTTCTTTCAAGACCACACCACCCTGCTCGACGAGCCCGCCCGTACCGCGGCGCGCGAGTTTCGCGGCGGGCTCGAAGGGCTCGTGGCACAGGGTAAGGCCGACGGGCTGGTCCGCAGCGGCGGCGTGGACGCCCTCGCTGCGGCCTGGCTCGGCGTGGTGCGCGTCGCCATGGAGCGCATCGTGACGCGGGAGTGGGGAACCAACAGCGGCGGGGTAACGGTCTGTCGCGAGGCCGCGTGGGCGGCGATCGCGCACTCCGGTGGAGCATAGAACTCGGGCGACTCAAGCAGCGCCGCGACGCAACTCGATCAGCGCCAGCTCCGGCGGCACGAACACGCGGATCGGGACGCCAACCACCCCGATGCCGCGGCTGACGTACAGCTGGCTCGCGCCCGACTCGAAATGCCCCGCGACGTACTTGGTGATCAGCTGACCAGCCGACCACCCGAACAACGGAATCGCGATCTGCCCGCCGTGGATGTGGCCCGACAACGTGAGCGGGACACCGCGCTGCCGCGCCGTGTCGAACGCGCCGGGACGGTGCGCCAGGAGGATGGTGAAGGCGCCGCTCTCGACGTCGCGCAGTACGCGGTCCACGGCGAGGGTTTGCGGATCGTCGAACAGCCAATTGTCGGGATCGTCGATCCCGGCGAGGACGAGCATCGACCCGTTACGCTCGATGACGTGTGTCCCGCCGCGCACCACGATCTGGCCCGCGTCGCGCACGCCCTGGATGACCTTCGTCGCCCCCGTATAGAGATCGTGATTGCCCAGGCAAGTGACGACGCCCAGCGGTGCCTGGAGGTCGCGGAAGGCGCGAACGTACTCCGGGATGTAGCTCGGCGAGAAATCGATCATGTCGCCGGTCTGCAGGATGAGGTCGGCGTGCTGCGCGTTGGCGCGTGCCACCACCTCCTGCATCTGGTCGCGCTCCATGAACTGGCCGGCGTGGACATCCGAGACGTGCAGAACCGTGAGCCCGTCGAACGCCGGCGGGAGATCGCGGAACGTCAACACCCGCCGCGTCACGCCGGGGACGCGCCGGGCGCTCGCGACGCCGTACCCGGTCAGGGTGAGACCGGTCGCGGCGTAGGCGTAGGTGGCACGCGCCAGGAACCGCCGCCGTGAGAGGTGTGGCCCCGGGGCGGTGGGAGCTCGTGTCCCACGCAGGGTGCGCACCGTCCACACGACCGCCTTGCCGCCGATGTACAAACTCACCGCGGCGCCGAACATCCAGCCGAGCAGCTGCCACGCGAGCCAGGGCGCCAGCATCGGCACACCGCCGCCCGACCACACGCTGCCGAACAGGACGCGACGCGCGACGAAGACCCAGGGGAAGTCGAACCCCGCGAACACGAGCGACAGTCCCAGCCGCACGAGTCGCGTCTGGGTGACAGACGTGGGATCGGGAAGCCGCACCCACAGGTAGCGGAACAGCAGCACCTGGGGCGTGACCAGGAAGACCAAATAGATTATGGCCATGCCGTCATCCGTGCGCCTCTCGCTCCTGAGCCTCGCCTGGGGTGTGCCGCTCCTGGCACAGCAGATCGCACCGGTAGAGCGCGCCCGTATCGCCGCCGCCGTCTGGGCGGAGGCACGGTACAACGACCCCGCCTGGGACCGGATCCGGGCGGACTGGGATTCGGGTTTCGCCGACGTCCTGGGAGCCGCCAACGGGCGCGAGCCGCCGCTCGCCTATTTTCGCCGCCTGCAACGCATGGTCGCCCTGCTCGACGACGGCCAGGCGATGATCGTACCACCACCGGCGATCGCGGGGCGTTGGGGGCGTCCTCCCATCGTGTTGCGGAGCGTCGAACGGCGCCCGTTCCTCGTCGACTTCGCCGACAACGACGAGCTGCGCGTGGCACATCCGCAGCGCAACACCGAGATCATCGCAGTCCAGGGGATCCCGGCAGAGCGCTGGATCCGCGATTCGGTGCTCCCCCAGATCGCCGCCGCTACCGATGCGGCCCGTTGGGACCTCGCCGTCGCGCGCATGCTCGACGGAGAGAAAGGTACTGCCCTGCACCTGCTGCTCCGGCTCCCCAGCGGCGACGAGCGTGGCGCCAGCGTGACGCGCAGCGTGTCGCTGCTCGATCGCTGGCCGCTCATTCCCCCTCCGCTCCAGGTAGATACCCTCGCCGATTCCATCGTCTGGGTGCGCCTCTCCTCGTTCGCCGACCCCGGGGTGGCGCGGGCGTTCGATCGTGCCTTCCCCGATTTCGCCGCGGTGCGCGGCGTGATCGTCGATCTCCGCGAGCACGACGGCGTGGGCGGCGGCCGGGAAACGGGCTACCGGATCCTCGGCCGCCTGGTGCGGGGGCCGCTGGTCACGTCGCGCTGGCGTACGCCGCAGTACCGGCCCGCCTACCGCGGCCAGGACATGCCCGATTCGGCCGGGGCATGGTTTGCGGCGCCTTCCGACACGATCGCTCCCCGCACCGACCTTCCCGTCTTCACAGGACCAGTGGCCATGCTGTCGTCGTCCCGCACGGGTGGCAGCGCCGAAGACATCCTCATCGTTTACCGCAACGCCGGGCGGGGCCCGATCATCGGCGAGCCGTCAGCGGGGAGCGCGGGACAGGTGAGCGAGCTGCGCCTGCACCGAGACTGGCGCTTGCGTCTCACCGTCACGCGTGACGCGTTTCCCGACGGCAC
>DASTHG010000204.1:0-6782 GCA_035718325.1 Gemmatimonadales bacterium
GCACGCCGCTCTACATGAGTCCCGAGCAATCGACGGGCAGCGACATCGATGGGCGGAGCGACGAGTACAGCCTCGCGTGCGTCGTGTACGAGATGCTCGTGGGCGAGCCGCCGTTCACCGGGCCCAATGTGCAATCGATCATCGCGCGCCACTCGATGGCGGCGGTGTCGCCGCCCTCCATCATCCGTCTCTCGATTCCGGAGACGATGGAGCGGGCGCTGCTCAAAGCCCTCGAAAAGGTCCCGGCCGATCGCTATCCGACCGTCGTGATGTTCGCGGACGCGTTCGCCGCGCCGTCGACCGTGACCGCGGCGATGCGGCGCCAGAGCACGACCACCGCACCGGCCGTGTCGCGGCCTTCCGTGACGCTGCAGGTGCCGGTGCCAAGCCGCAGGGTGTTGCGTTGGGGTATTCCCGTGCTGGTGCTGTTGCTGGCCGGGTGGCTGACCCGGGGCAAGTGGCTGCATCGCGGCAGCGAGTCGGGCGGCATCGATCCCCGCAACATTGCCGTGCTGTACTTCGATGACCGCAGTCCCGGGAAAAACCTGGGCTACCTCGCCGACGGTCTCACCGAGAGCCTGATCTACGAGCTGGGTCAGGTCGGATCGCTGAACGTCATCTCGCGCTATGGCGTTGCTCCCTACAAGAACACGGCCGTCGCGCCGGACAGTCTTGCCCGGGCGTTGAAGGTCGGCACGGTGGTGGAGGGGACGATTTCGCAGTCCGGCGACCGGTTGCGCGTCACGGTCGACATGATCAATACGGCCAACGGCAGCGTGCAGAGCAGTCCGCCGATCGAGCGCGAGCGCGAGGATGTCTTTGGATTGCAGGACGCGCTGACGGACCAGGTGTCGCAATTCCTCCGCACGCGGCTGGGCCAGGTCGTGCAGCAGATCCAGACCCGGACGGGCACCAAGAACGCGGCGGCGTGGGAGCTCGTAGAACGAGCACAGCAGGAACGGGAGACGGCGGAGTCGCTGGGGTCGGCTGGAGACACGGCGAGGGCGAGGACGTTGCTCGCTCGGGCGGACTCGCAGCTGGTCGACGCGGCTCGTATGGATTCGAAGTGGTCGCTTCCGATCGTGAATCGGGGCTGGGTTGCGTATGGCCAGCGCAGAGTCGCGGGATGGGCGAAGGGGCCGGCGACGACCTGGACCGGACGGGGTTTGGATTTTGCCGCTCAGGCGTTGCAGGTGCGGCCGGGAGATCCCGAAGCGCTGCGGCTGCGCGGGACGATGCGCTATATCCGCTTCCTTCTGGCGCTCGATCCCTATCCTCTGACGACTAACCAACTGCTCGATTCAGCGGAGGCCGATTTGCGCGCCGGCGGGGATTCCACCAATCCCAACCGCGCTTCGGCCTGGTCGCTGCTCAGCCACCTGGAGGGACGCAAATCGGATCCCGCGGCGGGGAAGCTCGCGGCATTGCAGGCGCTCGAGGCCGATCCCTATCTGGTCGACGCCAACGAGGTGTTGTACCGGCTCTTTTCCATGTCGGTCGATCTCGAGGATCCCGCGGGTGCCGACCGCTGGTGCAAAGAAGGCGGGCGCCGCTTCCCCAAGGATCCGTACTTCACCGAATGCCAGTTCGAGCAAATGGCGATTCCCGGACAGCCCCCCGACGTGGCCAAGGCGTGGCGCATCCTCGAGCAGGACGTCGCGCTCTACCCGCCATCCGACACCGCTTTCCGGCGGCGACGTGATCAGCTGCTCGTCTCGTTTGTATTGTTGAACGCCGGACTGAAGGACAGCGCCGACCGCGTCGCGCTGCGCTCCCGGGCCGATGCGACCGTCGATCCCAATCGGGAATTGATCTACTTCGAGGCGGCGCTGCGCAACCGCATGGGGGACCGCGACGAGTCGCTGCGCCTCCTGGCGCAATACTTCGCCGCCAATCCCCAGGACCGCATGACGCTGGCGAACGATGAATCCTGGTGGTGGCACGGGGTACACGAGGATCCCCGGTTCAAACAGCTCGTCCGCCAGCAATAACTGTTGCGAGCCTACCGCGCTGTGGCAGATGTGCAGCACGAGAAACCTCTAAACAGCCCGAGTTCTTCCGCACGCGTGCGGTGCGTAACTTGCACCACAGCCAACGCCTTCCCGACTGCCCTAATGGAGGAAGTACATGCAGACTCGCATGAGCCTGATGGTTTTGTCTGCCGTTGCCCTGGTGGCGGCATGCGGTGAGCAGGACCGAAATCAGACCCAAACGGACGTCCCTGTGGCGCCTTCCTTTTCGGCCCACGCCCCCCCCAACTCATTCAGCACCAAGTGCTCCTTCACCACGGCATCTCAGCTCGCCGGCGGCTACTTCACCAACAACGACACGGCGAAGGTCGTCCGCACGCTTATCGCGAGCATGAAGACGGCGGGCGCCGGCACGACTGCGGCAGCCAATATCGGGTTCGACGTGTTGGCGCACGTGTCGGCAAACGTTGGCGTGGACCCGGATTTCACGACCGGCTCGGCGTTCGTCAACGAGATCATCAAGTGCATGTTCACCGATCCGAACGCCTGGCCCGCGAGCTACACGGCGCCGGTGCCCGGACCAGAGGACTTCACGTTCGCCCTGGACCCGGCCCGCAACGGGGCCTTCGGCGTGCGCGGTGGGGTGAGTGATCCGACGGGCCCCGTTCTCGCCCGACTCGACTCGTATTCGGGTGTCGCGCCGTCGAGCGGCTCGTGGAGCTCTGCCCTGGTCGGAAACGCCATCGCACGCGTGCTGCTGTATGGGCGGCCGTCGGTCGGGCAGCCCGGGGTCGATCCCAATACGTTCTATAACTGGCGCGCCGTGGCGCGGAATACGACTTTCTCGCCTCCGGTGATCGTCGGCGTGTGCATCGATCCCAACACGAACGCATTTGGTGATCAGAAGGCGGTCGTTCGCAAGCAGGATCAGGCAGGCGTGGCGTTCCTTCCCTTCGCCGATGCCGCTTTCCTCATCCCTGGAACCACCTGCACCGGGCCGGTGAGCTTACGGCAAGGATTCATGGGGACGCTCGCGCAGGGGATCTTCACCCTGGGGAACTCGTTCCTCGGACCGAAGCCCCTGTCGGCGACACGCATGATGAACCCCGGTGGTCTGGCCGGAGCGACCGGTGGCATCCACACCGACTACGGTCCCGATGAAGTTGACAGTGTTTTCCTGAGCTTCGTGATTCAGCCGCACGACGCCAACGTGTGCACCGCGGCTGCCGGCTCGGGGTGCTCGGGGAACCAGACGGTCTCCCCGGTCAAGGTGTTGGCGACATGGAAGGGCTTCCCCGTGGGAGGCGTGCGCATCACGGTGGTACCGGTCAACAACAACGGCACGCCCGCCGAGATACGCGGCGACTCGACCCTCGTGACCGGTGAAGACGGCACCGTCACCTACACGAATCTCGGGCTCACGAAGCCGGGCGGATACGCCCTGCTGACCAACGCCGAGCTGGTCGAGCAGCGGTCGTCGCAGATCGTCATTCCGCATGTGACGTCGACCAAGTTCAACGTTCGACCCTAGCCGTCGACCGTAGGCTGGGGATTACCGAGGGCGGCTCCGACGGAGCCGCCCTTTTGCTACCTTCCTGCCCGATGAGGATCCACGGCACCGCGCGCGTCCCCGGTGACAAGAGCATTTCGCACCGGGCCCTGCTCACGGCTGCGCTCGCGCGCGGCACGAGCGCCTTCACGGGCCTGTTGACTGGAGAGGATGTCCGGCACACCGCCAGCATGCTGCGCAGTCTCGGGGTCGCCGTCGCTCCGTTGCGCGCCGGCGCTGTCGTCACGGTGCGGGGGACGCGTTTCAAGTCCCCCCGCGCGACGCTCGACTGCGGCAATTCGGGGACGACGGCTCGGCTCGGCCTCGGCGCCATCGCCGGCCATCCGATTCGCGCCCGGCTCTCGGGCGACGCGTCGCTGCGCCGCCGGCCGATGCGGCGCGTCGTCGACCCGCTGCGCGCGATGGGCGCCGCATTCAGGGACGGTGCCGAGCACCTCCCCGTGACGGTGCAGGGCGGCCGGTTGCGGGGCATCGCCTACCAGTCCCCGGTCGCGAGTGCGCAGGTCAAGAGCGCCATTCTGTTCGCGGCGCTGGCGTCGCGCGTCTCCGTCAGCGTCACCGAGCCGCATCTTTCGCGCGACCATACCGAGCGGCTGTTCGTCCACCTGGGACTGGACCTGCGGGTGGCGCACGGAGTGATCACCTTTCAACCGTCGTCCGCGGCGGTGCCGGCGTTCGATCTCACCGTCCCCGGGGATTTCTCCTCCGCGGCGTTCCTCATCGGCGCCGCGATCCTCGCCGAGGGCGGCGAGCTCCTCATTGAAGGGGTGGGCGTCAACCCGACGCGCACCGGATGTCTCGTGGCGTTGGAACGGATGGGGGCGCACGTCGAGCGGCTCAATCTCGGAGCCGCGGGGGGAGAGCCGGTCGCCGATCTGCTGGTGCGCCCCGCCGCGCTCACGGGCACCGAAGTGTCGGCGGCAGAGGTTCCAGCGCTGATCGATGAGATTCCACTGCTCGCCGTATTGGCGAGTCGCGCGCGGGGCGAAACGGTGTTTCGCGATGTGGGCGAGCTGCGGCTGAAGGAGAGCGACCGCCTGGAGCTGGTGGCAGCCAATCTCCGAAACGTGGGAGTCGCGGCGGAGGCGCGCGGCACCGACCTGTTCGTGCGCGGCACCGACCGGCCACCGCGCGGTGCCGTCGAAACGGCGCGTGATCACCGGCTCGTGATGGCGTTCGCCGTTCTGGGGACACTCCCTGGTGCCGCGGTGCGCCTCTCGGAGCGGCGTTCAGTGGCAATCAGTTACCCGGGGTTCTTTCGTACACTGCAGGCGATCGGGCGTGGCGCGCGTCATCGCGATTGACGGTCCGGCGGCATCCGGCAAGTCGTCCACCGCGGCGCTCGTGGCCGAGCGGCTGGGGTGGGCACATCTCGATTCGGGGGCGCTGTATCGTGCGCTCACGCTCGCAGCGTTGGATCGCGGCGGTCAGGATTCTGCGCAGCGTATCCTGGCTTTGGCCGACGAGCTGCCGGTGCGGTTCGTCCTCTCGGGATCGGTGTTCAAGCCGGAAGTGGCGGGGGTGGACGTGGAGGGGGCGATACGCTCGACGCGCGTCACCGCGAACGTCTCGGCGGTTGCGGCGCTGCCCGCCGTGCGCTCCTGGGTCAACGCGCGGCAGCGGGAAGCCGTCCAGGCCCACCCGAATGGGGTCGTGGTCGACGGCCGCGATATCGGAACGGTGGTGTTTCCCGACGCCCCGCTGAAGGTTTTTCTCACCGCCACTCCCGAAGAACGGGCGCGGCGGCGACTGTCGCAGCGGGGACAGGCTTTGGACGAGACCCGGGTGCAGCGCGAGAGCGCCGAGCTTGCCGCCCGGGATCAGGCCGATGCGAACCGACCCGTGGCGCCGCTCAAGGCGGCGGCGGACGCCGTCTTCGTAGACTCGACCCGCCTGTCCCTCCAAGAGCAAGTCGATCAGGTGGTTGCGCTGGCGCGGCAGCGGTTCCCTGGGTAAGCTTCTTGGTTCCCCGGCTTTGGGAGATTTCCCGGAGCCCGAACCCCAAACCATGAACCCGAACCGGAACCCGATGCTGGCTGAACCGACCGACCTCGTAGACGCTGCCCCCGAAGGGCCCTCCAAGAAGCCGACCCACCCGCCAATCCGCGTGCTCTCCGGTCTCGACGAGCAGTACTCGGCCGACGAGATCGAGACGATGTCTGCGATGTACGAGGGTACGCTCTCGAACATCCAGGAAGGCGAGATCGTGAAGTCGCGGGTGCTGCGCGTGACCGACGCCGCCGTCATCCTCGACGTCGGCTTCAAGTCCGAAGGCGCGGTCGCGATCGACGAGTTCAAGGATCCGAAGAGCCTCAAGGAGGGCGACGAGGTCGAGGTCTACCTCGAGCACCTGGAAGACCAGGAGGGCGCGGTCGTCCTCTCGAAGAAGAAGGCGGACTTCATGCGGGTCTGGGAGCGGATCCGCGAGGCGTTCGAGAAGGACGAGCCGGTAAAGGGAACGCTGGTCAAGAAGATCAAGGGCGGGGTCGTGGTCGACCTCATGGGCGTCGACGCGTTCCTCCCGGGCAGCCAGATCGCGCTACGGCGCGTCCCCAACATCGATGAGCTGCTGGGGCAGAGCTACGAGTTCAAGATCATCAAGCTCAACAAACGGCGCCGCAACATCGTGGTGTCGCGCCGAGTGTTGCTCGAGGCCGAGCGCAAGTCGAAGCGCGAGGTCCTCATGAAGGAGTTGCAGGTCGGTCAGGTGCGTACCGGCGTCGTCAAGAACATCACCGACTTCGGTGCGTTCATCGACCTGGGCGGCGTCGACGGGTTGCTGCACATCACCGACATGAGCTACGGCCGCGTGTCGCACCCCAGCGAAATGGTGCGCCTCGGCCAGGAGCTGCAGGTCAAGATTCTCGACATCGATTGGGAGCGCGAGCGCATTTCGCTCGGCCTGAAGCAGCTGCAGGAGCATCCGTGGAAGGACGTCGCCGCCAAGTACCCGGTGGGGACGCGCGTGCAGGGCAAGGTCGTCTCGATCACCAACTACGGCGCCTTCGTCGAGCTGGAGCCCGGCATCGAGGGACTGGTCCACATTTCGGAAATGAGCTGGACCCGCAACGTGCGGCACCCGTCGAAGATCGTGTCGATCGGCGAAACGATCGAAGCGGTAGTCCTGAAGGTCGACGAGAGCGAGGAGAAGATCTCGCTCGGCATGAAACAGACCGAGCAGGACCCGTGGATGGCACTGCCGCAGAAGTACCCGGTCGGCACGCGACTCAAGGGCAAGGTCC
>DASTHG010000205.1:0-20228 GCA_035718325.1 Gemmatimonadales bacterium
TGGATCTTGCCGCCGACCACTGGCGGCTTGTCGGACACGCCCATCATGCGGGGGACGTTGGGACCATAGATGTCGGCGTCCATCAGTCCGACGCGGTGCCCGGCTCGCGCCAGCGCGGCAGCCAGATTCGCCGAGACCGTCGATTTCCCCACCCCGCCCTTGCCCGAGGAAATGGCGAGCACGCGGCCCAGCTGCGGCATTTCCTGCGGCGTGGGCGGTGGGACGACACCCGGGGCCCCGCGCGGCGCTGCCGTCGCCGCGGCCGTTGCGCCCGCGCCCGGGTCGACGACGCTGATCTTCACGTCGCGCACGCCGTCCACCGCCTGCACCGCCTTGCGCGCGTCGCGCACCAGCGTGGCGGGATCTTCCCGGGTCAGCTGAAAGGTGAAGGACACGCGTCCGTCCGCATCGGCCTCCAGCTCGTGCACTACGGTCGCGGCGAGTGAGCCTCCCAGCCGGGGGTGGGGGATGGCGGACAGGGCGGTCTGGACGCGCAGGCGCAGCGAGTCTCGTGATGGCGCGGGTGGCACGGCCGGAAGTTAATCAGTACGTTGCGGGGCATGCATGCCGACGGCACCGCCAAGCTGCGTAGCCTGCTGGAAGCCTACGCGGAGCGCAAAGCGAAGACCCAGCACGTCGCGACGGCTTCGGACGCCGAAGGCGAGCGTCGCCGCCGTGGCGGGGGCGACATCCTGCGCACCGTGGTCCGGCCGGTTCTGGAAGAGGTGCTGGCCCAGCTGCGGATCGCGGGACATGATGCTTCGACCCGCGATCACACCGACCGCGACGACGCGTATCCGAGCGTCGCGCTCTCGTTCACGCCGCGCGCGGCGAACTCCCCCGACGCCCTCTCCTCGGCGATCATCTTTCGCTACGACCCGCGCCGCGGCATCGTCGTGCAACGCGACGTCAAACCATCGCCGCGCCGCAAGACGGTGACGCTGACCGGCGACCGCTCCGGCACGATGGGGGTCGATGTCGTGAGCACGGCGTGGGTCGTCACCAAGACGCTGGACTTCATCGAAGCGGTCCTCAAGGCGAACTGATGTCAGGTGGCGTGATCGCGCCGCCCCAGAAACTCCCCGACCGGCGCCAGCCGCTCGATGTGGTCGCAGCAGATCTTGAAGGTCGCGAGCAGCGGCACCGCGATGAACGCCCCCGCAATACCCCAGATCCAGAACCAGAACGCCAGGCTCACGAGAATCGCCACCGGATTCAACTCCAGCCGCTGCCCGAGCAGCAGCGGGCCGATGAAGTTCGCCTGAATGAGGTTGATTACGAGGTAGCTGCCGGGAACCAGCAGCGCATGCCCCACGTCGTCGAACGTGGCGATCGCCGCCACCGAAAGAACGACCACCGCCCCGACGGCGCCCAGGTACGGGACGAACTCCAGCAGCGCCACCAACGCACCCCACAGTGGCGCGTTGGGCAGGCCCAGGAGGTAGACGGCCCCGGCCACGATCGTCCCCTCCACCAGGTTCACCGCGGCGGTGGTCAGCAGGTAGGTCGACACCGAGGCCTCGGTTGCCCGGGCGATCTCGATCGCCTTGCGCCGGTCGCGCAGGTTGGGCAGCACCTTGATGAGTTTCTGGAGAAAGAGATCGCCGGCCGCCAGGAGGAAGAACAGCAGAATCGTCACTTCGAGCGCTGCGCCAAGAAAGCGCTGCGTCGAGCCAAACAGTCGTGACACGACGCTCGGCCCTTTCACGACCACCACGGGCGGCGCGTCCGCACCTGCGACGCCGCCGGCCGCGCTTTCCACCTGCTCCGCCGTCGACGTGACGCGCCGGATCGGACCGAGCAGCCGCCGCAGCCGCGTCTGGGCTTTGGCGATCGTCTCGGGAGCGTTCGTCGCCCAGCTCTGCACCGGTCCCGACAGCTCGTAGACGCTGAGCCCGGCGACGGAGAACAGGGCGACGAGCACCAGCGCCGACGCGACGGGAAGGGGCACCCGGCGTCGGGCCAATGCCCGCACGGCGGGACTGAGGAGAAACGTCAGGAGCAGGGCGAAGGTGATCGGGAGCAGGAACTCGCGCGCGAAGTAGAGCGTGTAGAGCACCGCGAGGATTGCGAGCACCAGCACCGCCCGCGACGCACCGGGCCGCGACTCCGTGGGGCCACCCGCCGGAACGCTCATGCGTCGGTCTCCAGACGGCGGAGGAACGCCTGTGGATCGTTGAGAAAATCGCGTGTCAGCACCACGTGGTCGAGATCCGCGTAGGCCACCGGGGCGACAGGAATCTGATCGAAGCTGTAGATCTTGGCCCCCGGAAAGGCCAGCAAGATCGGGGAGTGTGATGCGATGACGAATTGCGCGTCCTGCGTCACCATGTCGAGCAACAGGGCGAGCAGGCCGAGCTGATTTTGCGGCGAGAGCGGCGCCTCGGGCTCGTCCAGCAGATACAGCCCTCCCGGCACGAATCGACCCTGAAAGAGATTGAGAAACGCCTGGCCGTGGGAGCGGGCGTCCGGATCTGGTCCGTAGCGGCGCTCCATGTCCGCCAGCGCGCGGCGCACCGGGAGCGTGGCGAAGCCCTTGGCGTATGCGGAGCGGTTGCGGTACTCGGCGTCGATCTCACCAAGACGCGCCTCGAACGCCACCCGATCGGCCGCGAGCTGCCGCTGGAAGCCGAAGAAGTCTTCAGCGCGCAGGAAGAAACCGCGATGGGTCGGCTTCGACCAGGTCAATCGCAGGACGTCGCCGAGGCGGCGCTGGGCAGCCAGCGTCTGGTCCCGGGCGACCTCGTCGGTGCCGACGCTCGGCAACCGCGCGGCCGCCGCAATGCCTTCGAGCAGCGTCGACTTCCCCGATCCGTTCTCCCCGACGAAGAGCGTGACCGGGGCACCGAGATCGAGGGGCGCGAGCGACGCGATGGCGGGCACGGTGAAGGGGAACCCGGTCCCTGCATCGCGCTCGCGCTTCAAGGCAACGGTGAGGAGGTGCGGCACCAGAGTATGGATGGCACGTGGCGGCACGGACGTCAACCGCCGGCACGACAACCTCCGGGAACGCGGTTGCGCGGGGCGGGACCTGAGCACGCGTGCTAAGTTCCCAGCGAGGTCCTTCCGCTGGGTCCGCATCCCGGCGAACGTTGAAGCACATTACATCATTGTGTGGAGTGGGTATGCCCCAATTGGAATCCCCCGATGGCGTGCGGGTCGCGCCGGCCGATCCGATCGCCGAGCGGCTGCTGCGCGCGCGCACGATCATCATCAGTGGCGAGATCACGCAGCAGGTCGCGGCCAGCGTCACCGGCCAACTGCTCGCCCTCGCTGCCGAGTCCGAAGACGACATCACCATCTATCTCAACTCCCAGGGCGGGCACGTCGAAGCCGGGGACACGATCCACGATCTGGTGCGCTACGTCCGACCCGCCGTTCGCATGGTGGGCACCGGCTGGGTCGCCAGCATCGCGGCGCTGATCTACGTGGCCGTCCCGCGCGAGCGGCGCTTCTGCCTCCCCAACACGCGCTTCCTGCTGCACCAACCTGCGGGCGGAGCCGGCGGGTCGGCGAGCGACATCGAAATCGAGGCGCGCGAGATCCTGCGCATCCGCGACCGACTCAACCGCATCGTGGCACGGGAAACGGGCCAGCCGCTCGAGCGTATCGAAGAGGACACGCGTCGCAACTTCTGGCTCGATGCCGCATCGGCGGTGCGCTACGGGCTCGCCGGGCGCGTGGTGGAGCACGCCGAGGACCTCGACACCCCGGCGCAGACGAAGGCGAAACGATGACGGTCACCCGCATCCGGGTGAGTCGTGCCGGGGAGATCTGGTGCGACGACGTCCGCACCTCGCTCGCGGACCTCGGTCCCCGGCTCGCCCAGCTGCGCGCGGCCCAGGGCGTCGTGTGGTACTACCGCGAGGAAGCGGGCGACGACCCGGCGCCGGAGGCGATGGCGGTGGTCCGCATGGTGGTCGAGCAGCGTCTGCCGATCTCCATGTCCACCCGCGCGGACTTCGGCGATGTGGTGCAGGCGGACGGCCGGGCGGTGCCGCGAGGGCGGTTCAACACCCTCAGCTGATCGCCGGGCCCTATGCCCGAGCTGCCCGATATCGCGCTGTACCTGCACGCACTCGAGCCGCGCATCTTGGGCGAGCCGCTCGAGCGTATCCGGCTCGCGAGCCCCTTCGTCCTGCGCAGCACGTCGCCTGCCGTTCCCGAAATCGAAGGACGCATCGTGCGGGAGCTGCGCCGCCTGGGCAAGCGGATCGTCGTCGCCTTCGACGACGAGTACGCGATGGTGCTGCACCTGATGATCGCGGGCCGGCTGCGGTGGCGGCCACCGGGGACGAAGGTCCCCGGCAAAGTCGGCCTCGCGGCATTCGATTTTCCGAACGGGACGTTGCTGTTCACGGAAGCCAGCGCCAAGCACCGCGCGTCGCTCTACCTCGTACGCGGCGCCGCCGCGTTGGCCGAGCACGACCCCGGCGGCCTCGACGTGCTCACTGCCACGACGGCGCAGTTCAGAGACGTGCTCCGGTCGGAGTCGCACACCGTGAAGCGCGCACTCACCGACCCGGGACTGTTCGACGGCATCGGCAACGCCTACTCCGACGAAATCCTGCACGCCGCCCGGCTCTCGCCGTTGAAGCTCACCACCCAGCTCGACGACGAAGAGATCGCGCGCCTGCATCGCGCCGCACGGGACACCCTGGCGACCTGGATCGAACGGCTCCAGATCGAGGCCGGGAGCGACTTCCCGGAAAAGGTGACCGCCTTTCGCGAGGAGATGGCGGTGCACGGCCGCTATCGCCAACCCTGTCCGGTTTGTGGTGCACCCGTGCAACGCATCCGCTACGCCTCCAACGAGGCCAACTACTGCGCGCGCTGCCAGACGGAAGGACGGTTGCTGGCTGACCGGGCGCTGTCCCGCCTCCTGAAACAGGACTGGCCCCGGTCGCTCGATGACTGGGAAGCGCGCACGCGTGACCCCGGTCACACCGTTCGCGGGCGCGGGCCGAAGCCCGATCCTTCGTGATGCTGGGGAGTACCAGTGAGGGATTTGACCCCGCAGATTCTCGTTGGTGTGATGGGATATAGGGAGACCTTTCCGATGTCACGCACGCTACTTCGATGCTCGTTCGTGCTGGCGATTGTGGCACTGGGCTGTGATACATCTTCCGGCGGCGGGAACCTCTCCGGCGGTGGTGGTGGAGGCGGTGGCGGTGGTGGAGGGGGTGGCAGTGGCGGCCTGCCGCTGTTCGGTCACGAAGTGATCGTGCTCGAGGAAAACCACAACTACGACCAGGTCGACACGACGAGCATGCCGTACCTGATGTCGCTGGTGCCGAAGGGCGGCCTGGCGACGCAGTACTACGCCAACACGCACCCGTCGATCGGCAACTACCTGATGCTCACCACCGGGCAGATCGTCACGAACAGCGATTCGTACTCGCAGACCATCACCGTCGACAACATCGTGCGCTCGGTCCTCGCCAAGGGGAAAACGTGGAAGGGGTACGCGGAGGATCTGCCGTCCGTCGGGTTCACCGGTCAGACCTCCGGCAAGTACGCGCGCAAGCACTTTCCGCTGTCGTTCTTCTCCGACGTCGTGAACGATTCGACCCAAGTCAAGAACCTCGTGCCGTTCACGCAGTTCGCGACCGATCTCGCGGGCGGTACGCTGCCGAATTATTCCTTCATCGCGCCGAACCTGTGCAACGACGCGCACGATTGCAGCCTGCAGACGGCCGACGCCTGGCTGAAGACCAACATCGCCCCGCTCCTGGCCGACCCGACGTTCCAGTCGGACGGCCTCCTGATCATCACGTTCGATGAATCGGACAACGACAACACGCACGGCGGTGGCCGGGTCTTCTGGCTGGCGCTGGGCCCGAAGGTAAAGCCGGGGTTCAGCTCGGCGACGCTATATCAGGAGCAGAACACGCTGCGGCTGATGGCCGAAGGACTGGGATTGACGGACTTCCCGGGGGCAGCGGCGACGGCGTCCAACATGTCGGAATTCTTCACCCCCTGACGGAGTAGCGCCATGAAGACGGTCGTCAGATTTCTCGCCGTCGGTGGGATCGCCGCGCTCGCGGCGTGTCGCACCGAGCAAATGACGTCCTCACATACGTCGATCCTCACGCAGGCGCAGGCCGACAGCTTGGGCGACGTCGTCAGCGCCGATGTGCAAAGCGAGCTCGATGCGGCGACGGCATCGAGCGGCCTGGGGTTCATCCCCGGCGCGCCCGTGGGACCGCTCACCGCCAACCCGTTGTTCTGCGTCCCCCAGGTCTCTCCCACGCCCCCGGCAGACGCCGACTCGGACCGGGTCCCCGATTCGGTCCGGATCACCTTCGACAACTGCGCGATCGGGTTCAACAACCAGGACACGGTGCGGGGCACGATCGACATCGTCGACCCGACGCCGACAGTCCACGACCGGTCGATCAAGCAGGTGTTTACGGACTTCGACCGCATTTTCGTGGATCGCCACGGCCATCGGGCGTCCTTCGCGGTGAACGGAGCGCGGGAGATCATCCGCGATTCTTCCGAGATCTCGCAGACGTCGACCGACTTCCGCACGGTTTACACGTTCGCCAGCGGAGATTCGGTGGCCGATGCGCGCAACTGGGCGATCGTCTTCACCGCCGACGTTCCCGGCTCGATCCACCGCGACGCCCCGCTGCCGAGCGGGACACTCACGATCAACGGGTCGTCCACGCTGACGTTCAACGACTCCTCGGTCTTCTCGCTCGCGGTGACGACGCCGACGACGCTGCATCGAGACGCCACCTGCGCCGAGCGTCCGCAGTTCGACGCGGGCACGGTCGTCGCGGTGGTCACGCGGCACGGCGCCACAGCGACGATCACGATCGAATTCACCGCCTGCGGCCAGTTTACGGTGACGAAGTCCTAGGCCGTGCGACCCCGGAAAACCAAAGCCGGCACGGGTCTATTCCGCCGTGCCGGCTTTGTCGTACGCGCTGTCCGCGCCTACTGGTGCGGGCCGCCCCCGAGCGTCGCGATCCGCCGCCGGGCCGCGCCGTTGGTCGAGTCCCGCGCCAGTGCTGCCCTATAGTCGACCAGCGCCGTCGCCGTATCCCCCTTCTGCAGATAGCTCTCGCCCAGGAGGAACGGGATCTGCGCCGAGTTCGGGTTGAACTCGGCGTTCAGTTTCAGGAGCCCGATCGCGTTGTCGGAACGGCCGGCTCGCGCCTCCGACCCCGCGAGCAGATTGAGGGACAGCTCGCGAAAGTCGTAGGATCCGCTGCCATAATACTGATCGCGCAGCGCGCGGTAGCGGCGTACCGTGGCGTCGAGCCCGGAGTCGGCCAGCAGCAGGGCCAGATCGTCGTCCAGCGGCCGCGGCCGCGCGACGCCGCGATGACAGGTCTCGCACTTGACGACGATGTGCGGCATCGGCCGATCGGGGACGTCGGCCAGATGCTCTTCATTGATGTGCATCACCATGTGCATCATGACACGGGCGGCACGCTTGGTGCGCTTGTCATCTGAGCGGAAGTTCACCGAGTCGAGCGGCTGCCCTTCCTTTCCCACGTGACAGTAGACGCAGCGCACGCCGAGGGCGATCGCGAAACCGCGCATCGTATCGAGCAGGGCCCGCTGGCCGATGTTCTTGGGAAGGACCTTCAGGTTCTTGAAGCTGTCGGGCGGGAATTTCCCCTGGGCCGCCGCAGTGCTCCCCGGCGTCCCCAGGGTAATGAGCACGGGTACCATCATCAGACCGAAACGGCGCATCGATCCCCCATGAGTAAGGTGCGATGGCATAATGATATCCCTCATGTCCCGATCACGCCGTGAGCCTGTGAGCAACTCGTCAGGATCGACTGCGGCCGGTCACCGCCAACCATTTTGCATCATATGCTGTCTTACATGTCGATTCCTAACCGTTGAGGATTTCGAGTGCTCACGTTCCTGTTCGCCGTCGTCGCGGGTACTCCGCAAGGGGCTGCGAGCGCGCCGCCGGCCCCTCCCACGCCCACGCGCCAGGCGACCGCCAGCCGCGCCGTCCACCTCCCGATCATCGACGGACGCGACGACGATGAGGTCTGGAAAACCGCGCAACCCATTACTGAATTTCAGGAATTCGATCCGGACGAGGGAAAGCCCGCCCGTTTTCCCACCATGGCGAAGGTCGCCTACGACGAACACAACTTTTACGTGTTCATCCGGGCCTTCGACCCCGAGCCGCAGAAGATCATGAAGTACCTGGCCCGGCGGGACGTCCGGCCGCCGACCGACCAGCTCAAGATCGTCATCGACTCCTACCATGACCGCCGCACCGGCTACGAATTCGCCGTGAGCCCTGGAGGCGTCAAACGCGACTACGCGATCTACAATGACGCCAACGAGGACGACTCCTGGGATGGCGTGTGGGATGTCGCGACCACGGTCGACTCGCTCGGGTGGACCGCGGAGTTTCGCATCCCGTTGTCCCAGCTGCGCTACGCGAACGCTCCGGTGCATACCTTCGGGTTCGCCGTCTGGCGCGACATCGAGCGCTTCAAGGAGCGGGTCAGCTGGCCCGTGTACCACCGCCAGCAGGCCGGGTTCGCCTCGCAGCTCGGCGACGTGACGGGGATCGCCGGGATCTCATCCCCGCGGCGGCTCGAAGCGACGCCGTATGTCGTCACCAAGAACGTGTCCGTGCCGGCCGCGGCCGGATTCGATCACGCCCAGCGCTTCACCGCCGGGGCGGACTTCAAGTACGGGCTCACCTCGAACCTCACGCTCGATGCGACCGTCAACCCCGACTTCGGACAGGTCGAAGCCGATCCCTCCGTGCTGAACCTCAGCGCGTTCGAAACTTTCTTCCAGGAGAAGCGGCCGTTTTTCATCGAGGGCGCCAACCTGCTCAGCTTCGGCGTCAACTGTAACGTCGTGAACTGCCAGGGCGAGGGGCTCTTCTACTCACGGCGCATCGGACGGGCCCCACAGCTCGGCGACCTGTATGGCGATGCCACCTCTGCCACGGCCACCACGATCCTGGGAGCGGCCAAGTTGACCGGCCGGATGCCCGGGGGCCTCTCCGTCGGCGTCCTGGACGCGGTCACGCAGCGGCAGTCCGGGATCCAGAACATCACGATCGAGCCGGCGAGCAATTACGGCCTGCTGCGGGTCACGCAGGACCTGCGCAATGGTGAAAGCACCATTGGTCTGATCGCCACAGCGGTCAACCGCTCGCTCGATGATTCAACCCGTGACCTGCTGCGCTCCAGCGCCGACGTCGTCGGGTTCAACCTGCGGCACCGCTTCCTCCACATGTATCAGCTGCAGGCCGCGGTGACCGGGAGCCGGGTCACTGGAAGCCCGCAGGCCCTCATCACCACCCAGATGGAGCCGGCACACTACTATCAGCGACCGGATGGCCCCCTGCGCGTCGATTCGACCGCCACCAGCCTCAGCGGCAGTACCGAGCAGCTGAAGTTCGGGAAGGTGGCGGGCTTCATCATGTTCGAGACGAGCTATCAGCGCATCACCCCCGGGTACGAGATCAACGATCTCGGATTCCTCAATCGCGCCGACTGGCAGGATCAGTCGACCTGGGCGTCGCTCAACTTCCAGACCCCCAACGCCGTGTTCAATCGGCTGTTCTGGAACTTCAATGAGTGGAACGACTGGACGATCGCGGGACTGCCCCTCGAACGGGCGGTGAATACCAACGCGCACACCGAGTTACGCAACCATTGGTGGCTGCACGCCGGTGGCACGGCGGGCCAGCTCGGGTCGACCTTCTGCGATCGCAACTGCGTGCGCGGCGGACCCGCGTTGCGCCTCGACCCCTACATCGCCCCGTGGGCGGGCATCCAGGGCGACCCTCGAGGCATCGTCGTCCCCAACCTATTCGTGAACTACTGGCGGGGAGACGGCGGACGTTCGGCGACTCTCAATCTCCAACCCGAGGCGGATTTCCGGATCGCCAATCGCTGGACGGGAAGCCTGGGGCTGAACGTCACGCGCAACCGCACCGACAACCAGTGGTTCGGCAACTTCCCCGATCCCGCGCTCGCGACCGTGACGCACTACACGATCGCGCACCTCGAGCAACGCACGATGAGTCTCCTGCTGCGGGTGAATTACACCGCGTCGCCGACGCTGACGCTGCAGATCTACGCGTCCCCGTTCGTCAGCAAGGGCATCTATTCGAACGTGCGGGAGCTGAAGGACCCGCGGGCGCGACAGTACGACGACCGCTTCCAGGCCTACGGCGATACCGCGGTGACCAACAACCCGGGGGGGTTCGACGTCAAGTTTTTCAACTCGAACACCGTGCTGCGCTGGGAGTACCAGCCGGGGTCGACGTTGTACCTCGTCTGGACCCAGGGGCGCAACGACTTCGACGGGGTGTTGGGCACTCGGTCGTTCAGCGGCGACTTCCGCCAGCTGTTCCGGGCGCCGGCCAACAACACGTTCCTGATCAAGGTCAGTCACTGGTTCGACTGGTAACCGTCAGGCTGTAGGATGTTGGATGCGTGTGGTGGCCCTCTCCACCACGCCCATCCAATGTCCTACAGCCTTGTATTTTCATTGCATGCGTCCCACCGCGCTGGGCCTCCGCATCAAGTCCGGTTGGGCCATGGCGGTGCTCATCGCCGGGCCAGTGCGGGCGCCGACCGTGCTCGACCGCCGCCGCATCGAGCTGTCCGACCCTGACCGGCCGCGCACGCGCCAGCCGTATCATGCCGGCTTCGGCACCGCGCAGCGCAGCCAAGCCGTCATCGCACGACTGGTCCGCGTCATTGAACGCAGCGCGCGGGGATCGCTCAAGTCCCTGCTCGGCGACTACGCCCGCACCGGCGCCAGGCCGCGCCTCGCGGGACTCGTCGTCGGCAGCGTCATCGACCCGAACCGCATCGGGAATCCCCACATTCGCGCCCACGCGCTCGAAGGTGCCTTGTTCCGGCGCGTTGCGGTCGAGGGCCTGCGCGCGCTGCGCATCAACTCGACGGTCGTGCTGGAGCGCGAGGTCTACGGGTCAGCGGCGCGCGTGGCACACGTGACCGAGCGGCAGATGAAAGGAATCGTAGCGGAACTCGCGGGCCAGGTCAGCGGGCGCTGGCGCAGCGAGGAAAAGACCGCTGCGGCCGCGGCGTGCCTCGCGCTGGCTAGCCGCCGCCGTTGAGGCTCGCGCGGGCGGCGGCGAGCACCCGCGCCTGCACGTCCGCCATCGGCCCCTCGAGCGACGCGCCCGCCGCCTTGTGATGGCCGCCGCCGCCGAACACCTGGGCCAGCGCGGCAGCATCGACGTTGCCCATCGACCGGAACGACACTTTGGTGCGGCCGTTGGCGATCTGGCGAAACAGCAGCGCGAGACGGATGCCCGCGATCGAGCGTGCGTGCTCGACGATACCGTCCAGGTCGTCGGCGGTCGCGCCGTGGCGCTCCAGCGCTCCGGGCGGGACCGTCACCCACGCGAGGCCGATCGGCTCGACGACCAGCGTCTGCAGCACGTCGCCGAGCAGACGCACACGGCCCTCGGGGGCGCTGGCGTAGACCGATTCGTAGATCGACTCGGGATCGAGGCCGCGCTCCAGCAGGGCCGCTGCGACGCGCAGCGCCCGCGCCGTCGTATTGGAAAAGCGGAACCCGCCGGTATCGGTGAGCAGCCCGACGTAGAGGGCCCGGGCGGCGTCGGCGGTCAGGTCCCACTGTAACGCCGTCGCGAGGTCGAACACGAGCTCGGCGGTGGCCGTCGCCTCGGGCGCGACGAGGCGCGGGCCTTCCGGCAGGGTGCCCTGGCTCACGTGATGATCGATGCAGATCACGGGTACGCGCCGGTCGCGCACCGCGCCGGCGAGATCGCCGATGCGCCCGAGATCGGAGATGTCGAGCACGACGATGAGGTCGGCGCGCGCGATCTCCTTCCCCGCGCGGTCGCTCTGGTCCGCGCCATCCGGGACGAGAAAGTCGAACCGCTCCGGGATCCCGGTGGCGTTGGCGATCACCGGCTGCACGCCGCGCGCCTGCAGCAGGTGCCACAGCGCGACTTCGCTCCCCACGCCGTCTCCGTCGGCGTTGACGTGGGTCGTCAGGGCGACGCGGAGGCCGGGCTTCAGGGTGGCGGCGATGGCGTTGGCGGCGGTGATCCGTTCGGGAGCGATGGCGAGGTTCAGCGGCATCACAGAAGATAAATACGTCGAGTGAACTACGTCGAGAGAAAACGTCGAGGGAACCGTTAACACGACGGTTCTCCTCGACGCCGCTACTCGACGGTTTCCTTCACGGCTGCTCTCGACGACTCCTCTAGACGCCTTTCGTCCGCAGGACCGAATGCTTCCGGCTATACCCGAAATAGATGCAAAACCCGATGAGCAGCCAGACCACGAGGCGAATCCACGTATCCGCGGGCAGCGTGAGCATCAGCCCGAAGCACGTGAGAATCCCCATGATGGGGACGAACGGCACCAGCGGAGTCCGGAAGGGACGCTCGAGATCGGGGCGCGTGCGGCGCAGCACGAGCACGCCGCCACACACGAGCACGAACGCGAGCAGCGTGCCGATGTTGACGAGCTGGCCGAGCAGCTGCAGCGGCAGGAGCCCCGCCGCAATGCCCACCGCGATCCCCGTGTAGACGGTGGAGAGATACGGGGTGCGATACACAGGATGGACCTTCCCGGCCCATCGACCCAGCAGTCCGTCGCGCGACATCGAGAAAAACACGCGGGACTGGCCGAGCAGCATGACGAGGATCACCGAGGCAAGGCCGAGGACCACGCCGATGTCGATGATCGCCTGCAGCGCCCGCGGAGCGCCGACCTGCTGCATGGCGTACGCCGTCGGCGCCGGCAGGTTCAGCTCCTTGTACGACACCATGCCCGTGAGCACCGCCGACATCAGCATGTAGAGTACCGTGCAGATCACGAGGGAGCCGAGAATGCCGATCGGCATGTCGCGTTGCGGGTTCTTCGCTTCCTGCGCCGTGGTGGACACCGCGTCGAAGCCGATGTAGGCGAAGAACACGAGCCCCGCGCCGCGCAGCACGCCGGACCACCCGTAGGTGCCCCATTCACCGCTGTTGGGGGCGATGAACGGCTTCCAGTTCGCCGGCGTGATGTGCGCCAACCCCACGACCGCCACGAGCAGTACGATGGCGACCTTGAGCACGACGATGGCGTTGGTAATGCGCGCCGACTCCCGGATCCCGATCACCAGAATCGTGGACATCAGCGCCACGATGCAGACCGCCGGCAGGTTGATGACGGCGCCGGTGACATTCAATCCCGGGTGGGCGCATTGCGGGGCCGCCATCGTGCCGACCTGCGCCGCGGTGCACCACGCCGTCGGCGATGCCGATAACCCGGCCGGGAGATGAATGCCGAACAGCCCGAGCAGCGCCACCAGATTGGCCGACCATCCCACGCTGACCCCGGCGGCGCCCGCGGCGTACTCGAGCACCAGGTCCCACCCGACGATCCAGGCGAGAAATTCGCCGAGCGTCGCGTAGACGTAGGTGTAGGCGCTGCCCGCGACCGGCACCGTGCTCGCCATCTCGGCGTAGCACAACCCGGCGAAGGCGCACGCGACCCCGACAATCGCCATCGAGATCGGCACGGCGGGACCGGCATATAACGCGGCCGCCTGGCCCGTCAGCACGAAAATCCCGGCGCCGATGACGGCGCCGATCCCCATGGTGACGAGGTTGAAGGGACCGAGCGCGCGCTTGAGGGTCGCGCCCTCGGCGGCCTCGGCTTCAGCACGGAGCGTGGCGATGGACTTGGTCGCCCAGAGCGACATCGGAGATCCTGGCGAGTGAGTACAAAGAATCTCATAGCCTGAAACGGGTCAGGAACTACTACTGGTGTGAGAGGGACTATCTGGTTGACGGGAGGGACCAGCGCCTGGTCTCTTGAACCCCGGGCTTGCGCCCGGGGCTAGTTGAACCACAGCAGGTGAGGAATTCGTCTAGCTGATAGCTGATAGCTGATAGCTGATAGCTAATAGCTAATAGCTAATAGCTAATAGCCAATAGCTAATCATTCCCTATACACCCGATCGCGATACCGCCGACTCAACCGCAGCCGTGTCCCGCTCGTCAGGATCACCAGTCCATCGCCGTGAAACCACGGCTGCAGCTCGCGCACGCGATCGAGAGCCACGATCTGGGAACGGTTGATGCGGCAAAATGCCCTGGGGTCGAGCTGCGGCTCGAGGGCGCCGATCGACGTGCGCAGGCGGTGGGTCGCGCGGCCGGCGTGGATCCGCACGTAGTTCCCCTGTGCTTCGAACCAATCCACTTCCTCGACGCGCACGAAGAACGCGCGACCCCGTTCTCGCACGAGCAGACGGGAGAGGGGCGCTGCCGGTGTGGCCGCATCGCGGCGCTCCAGATGACGGCGCACGCGGGCGATCGCGAGACGAAGGCGATCGGGGTCGATCGGCTTGAGGAGGTAGTCGACGGCCTGGTGATCGAAGGCGGGGACCGCGTAGCGCTCATACGCGGTCACGAAGATCACGGCCGGTCGGCGGGCGGCCGGCAGACCGTCGAGCAGCGCGAGACCATCCGAGCCGGGGAGCTGCACGTCGAGCAACAGAAGATCGGGGCCAAGCGCCGCGATCTCGCGCCGCGCTGCCGGGACATCGCCGCAGGCGGCGACCACTTTCACGTCGCGCTCGCTCTTCAGGAGGCGCCGCAGTCGGCGCACCGCCAACGGTTCGTCCTCGACCACCAGCGCCCGGATCACTAGGCGACCTGAGGCAGGTGGAACGGCAGCGACAACCGCACCACGAGGCCACCCGTCGTGCCGTCCACCAGCTCGAGCCGGTGAGAGGCGCCGTAGATCTGCAGCAGGCGTGCCCGTGTATTGGCGAGCCCGATCCCGCGACGCGGGCCGCTTGCGGCCTCCTCGCCCAGCCCCGGACCGTCGTCCCACACCTCGACCCGCAGCGTGCCGTCGTCGCGGCGCGCGCGGATGCCCACGTGTCCTGGCCCCGGCCGGCTGGCGACGCCGTGGCGCACCGCGTTCTCCACAAGCGGCAGGAGGATCATCGCCGGCACGCCGGCGCCAGTCGTCTCGCTCGCGATCTCCCAGCGCACACGCAGCCGGTCCTGAAAGCGGACCGCCTCGATCTCGAGGTAGCGGTGCACCAGCTCCAGTTCAGTCGCCAGCGACACTTCGGCCGCGCCGTCGGTCTCCAGGGTACGCCGCAACAGATCGGCGAGGCGCCCGACCATGCGCTCGGCGGCGTCGGGATCTTCGTGGATCAACTCGGCGATCGCGTTCAGCGTGTTGAACAGGAAATGGGGCCGCAGCTGCAGCGTCAGGGCCTGAAGGCGGGCCTCGGCGGCGCGCATGCGGTGCTCGCCCGCGTCGCGGGCGTACTCGCGGGCGTGCGCCAGCGCCACGATGGCCCAGTAGATGAGAAGGTTCCAGCGGTAGGAAGCGGCGAAGTTGTCCACCAGCTTCGGCAAGAACGGATACGGCTCGTTGCCGCGCAGCACGACCTGAATCGCGGTCGCCAGCACCAGATGGAGAAATCCCAGCGTGAGGCTGGCGCCGAAGTGAATCGGGACGGCGCGCTCCCAGTTGCTGCGGTCGATGCGGAAGCGTCGCGCTAAGGCGCCGACGATAAGGGCGAGCAGTCCCCAGAGGTACCAGTCGGGAAGCTCGGAGCGGAGCGCCTGCCACCAGGTTGAGGGATGAGCGGAGAACCGCTGCTCGGCGAGATACAGCTGCGACGCGAACACCAGGCCGAGCAGCGTCCAGAGAGCGAAATACCCGACCCAGGCCCGCGCGCGCGACTTCATCCGCAGCAATATGAAGCGGCCGGCCCCGATGGGGGAGCCGGCCGCTCGAACGCCGTCAGCAGACTGCGCGTCAGGCTTTGGTGTTGAGCCGGGAGTGGCTGTACCCGTAGCCGATGAACACGACCATCCCGATGACGAACCAGATGATCAACCGTTCCCACGTCACCCACGGAAGGGACTTCATCAGCCAGGCCGCCGAGAGCGCGCCGAGCGGGGCGACGGCCCAGACCGCCGGCGTCCGGAAGACTCGCGGGAGGTCCGGCTCGCGCACGCGCAGCACCAGGATCCCGATGGACACGATCACGAACGCCAACAGTGTCCCGATCGACACCAGACTCGCCGCGTCCCGGATCGGCAGAATCGCCGCGAAAAACGCGACACCGACGCCGGTCACGATCGAGGTGATGTAGGGAGTCTGGAACCTGGGATGCACTTTGTTGACGAATTGCGGCAGCAGACCGTCGCGCGACATCGAATAGAACACCCGGGACTGTCCGAGGAGCATCACCAGGATGACTGACGACAGCCCGGCGATCGCCCCCAGCTTGATCAGGGTGGACATCCAACCCAGCCCCGCGTGGTCGGCGGCCACCGCGATCGGATCCGGAACGTTCAGGTCTTTGTAGCTCATGATCCCCGTGGCGATGCCCGACACCAGGATGTACAGAATGGTGCAGACGAGCAGCGAGCCGATGATGCCGATCGGCATGTCCTTCTGGGGATTCTTGGCCTCCTGTGCCGCCGTGCTCACCGCGTCGAATCCGATGTAGGCGAAGAACACGATCGCGGCCCCGGTGAAGACGCCGCTCCACCCGAACTCGCCGGCCACGGGGACACCGTCCTTGACCGTCTGCGGCGGAATGAACGGATGCCAGTTCGCCGGATTGATCGCGTGAGCCGCGCCGACGATGAAGAGCAGCACCACCAGGACCTTGATGATCACGATGACGCTATTGACGTTGGCGGACTCCTTGATGCCGATCACCAGCAGCGTCGTGACCAACGCGATGATGATGACGGCAGGCAGATTGAAGATCGCCGTCGACGTCGTGCCGTCGGCGCAGGTGACAGCCGCTCCCCGGGCCGCCGACAAGGCGCACGGGATGTTGATGCCGATGTCGTGCAGAAAGCTCACGACGTATCCCGACCAGCCGATGGCGACCGTGACGGCGCCCAGCGCGTATTCGAGGATCAGGTCCCAGCCGATGATCCAGGCGATCAATTCGCCAAGAGTGGCATAGCCATAGGTGTAGGCGCTGCCGGCCATAGGGACGAGCGACGCGAATTCCGAGTAGCACAGCGCGGCGAAGATCGAAGCCACGCCGGCGAAGGTGAAGGAAAGGACAACCGCGGGCCCGGAGTTGAGCGCTGCCACCGTCCCCGTCAGAACGAAGATCCCGGTGCCGATGATCGCACCGATGCCGAGCGTGGTCAGGTTGAGGGCGCCGAGGGCGCGTTTCAGGCTATTGTCGGAGATGGCTTCCTGTTGGAGAGCGGTGACGCTTTTCCGTCGGAAGAGATCCATGCGCGTGCCTCACCGGTGAAGTGGATCGGACCGGAAACGGGCGCTAGAGTAGACCCCGGCTTCCGGTGTGTCAAGCCGGAGCGACGTCAGAGACTGTAGTTCGGTGCTTCGCGTGTGATCACGACGTCGTGCGGATGCGACTCGCGCAATCCGGCCGTCGTGATGCGGATGAACTCGGTCTCGGTCCGCAACTGGGTGATGGTCGCGACGCCGCAGTAGCCCATCCCGCTGCGCAATCCCCCGACCATCTGGAACAGCACGTCGCCCACCGGGCCGCGATACGGGACGCGGCCTTCGATCCCTTCGGGCACGAGCTTCGAGGGACTGACCTCGCCCTCCTGGAAGTAGCGATCGGCCGAGCCCTCTTCCATCGCCGAAAGGCTGCCCATGCCGCGAATCACCTTGAAGCGGCGGCCCTCGAGCAGGAACGACTCGCCCGGGCTCTCTTCGGTGCCGGCGAGCATCGAACCCATCATCACGCTCTCGGCGCCCGCGGCGAGCGCCTTGACCACGTCGCCCGAATACTTGATGCCGCCGTCGGCGATGATGGGGATATCTCCCGCGCCGCGCACCGCATCGACGATCGCGGTGATTTGCGGCACGCCGACGCCGGTGACGACGCGCGTGGTGCAGATCGAGCCGGGGCCGACGCCGACCTTCACCGCGTCGACGCCGCGCTCGACCAGTGCGCGCGCCCCGGCCTCGCTCGCCACGTTGCCGCCGACGAGCTGCGCTTCGGGAAACTGCTGCCGCAGGCAGTCGACGGTGTCGAGCACACCCTGCGAATGCCCGTGCGCCGAGTCGACGACGATCACGTCGCACCCCGCGGCGAGCAGCGCCTGGGCGCGGGAGATGGCTTCGGACGTCGCGCCGACGGCGGCCGCGACGCGCAGCCGACCGTGCTGGTCCTTGTTGGCGCTGGGATGTTGGCGGCGCTTGAAGATGTCCTTGATCGTGATCAGTCCGCGCAGCACGCCCTGCCCGTCCACCACCGGAAGCTTTTCGATGCGATGGGCGCCGAGCATCTTTTCCGCCTCGTCGAGCGTCGTGCCCATCGGGGCGGTGACGAGGTGCTCCTTGGTCATCGCGTCGCGAATCGGGCGGTCGAGCGCCCGCTCGAACTGCAGATCCCGGTTGGTGATGATGCCGACCAGCTTGCCGGCCGCGTCGACGATGGGGACACCCGAGATGCGAAACCGTGCCATCAGCTGCGCCGCTTCGCGCAGCGGCCGGTCGGGTCCCAGCGTGATCGGGTTGAGGATCATCCCCGACTCGCTGCGCTTCACCCGGTCGACCTCGGCGGCCTGGCGGTCTACGGTCATGTTCTTGTGGATCACGCCGATCCCGCCCGCGCGGGCGATCGCCATCGCCATCTCCGCCTCGGTGACGGTGTCCATCGCGGCGGATACGAGCGGGATGTTGAGCGGAATGTCCCTGGTGAAGCGGCTCTGGATCTCGACGTGCTTCGGGTGCACCGCGGACTGCCGCGGCACGAGGAGGACATCGTCGAACGTGAGGGCCTGCGTCTGGCGGAAGGTTCCCATAGCGGAAGTTAGTCCGGCGATTCCGAATCCTCAACCCGCGGCCTCTTTAGAGATGCTCGAGGACGAGACGCGCGAAGTCGCGCGCTTTCTGCTCCAGCTGCCGGTGCCCGCTCAGGTCGGTGATCGTCACGAGCACGGCGGTGTTGCCGCGGATCACCGCGAGATTGCCGCGCGTCGTCCCGGCGCCGAGCCACACCGCGCGATCGCCCAGACCGGTGATCTTGTCGGCGTCTTTCTGGGCGGCGAGAAAATCGTACTGGGCCGTCCCCTGCGCGACGCGAAAGTCTACCGTCGTCCCGTGAAACACATCGCCCGACGCGGGCTCGATGGTGCAGCCGGCGGGGGTGGGCTGCCGCAGACGGTAGCGTGACGGTTGGCCGAGCGCGGAGGACGCCTGCGCCTCGGTCAGGTAACTGCAGCCGTTGCGTGCGGGGACACTCGTAGCGGTGGACGTGGACGAGACAGCCACCGGACCACGTGCCGTCTCGATACGATTCTTGCTCTCGCCGCAGGACAGGGCCACCAATACCAGGAGCCCTGAATGCCGTTGGTGCTTGTTTCGCATGCGAGTCGCCCTCCAACCGGCAGCACCTATTGTTTGCGGCGGATCACCCGCAGGCCGCGAGTCCGGCCTACGGCTTCGACGCTCCCTCGGCAGGCCTGCCCTCGTCGGAGGAGGCGTCCTCCGAGCCCTTCTTGCGCACCTCATCCACCGCCGCCTTCCCCGCCGCTGCGAGCCCGCCCAGGAATCTTCCGGCCTTGGAAACCGTGTCCATCGTGCCTTTGATGATCGTGATCGGGACGCGGCCGGCCCGCATCGTGTCCTCGAGCGTCTCGGCGACCTTCTGAAACGGGGCGGCGCCCGCCGGGCGTTCGGCGTACTTCGATTCGAGGAACTCCACATAATCGAGGACCTGATAGGCCTTCTCCTCCGGCAGCACCTCGAGCTTGCGCAGCAAGCGCTCCCGCAGCACGTCATTCATGGCAGCACCTCGAGTGACACGAGATCGACGACGGGATTCCCGACGAACTTGCTGCGCCCGGTACGCACCCGAACCGTCGACTGAATCGTCGCGAGCGGCGCGAGCCCCTGCACCGCGGTGCGCTGCGCGTCGGGCACGACCACGTAGACGAACCCATGCTCGGGCATCGGCCCGCGCGCCAGCAGATAGAGCGACCCGGTCGGAATGTCGGGGCGCAGGTCGTCGGCGGTTCGCACCGCGATCACCTGCAGCGTCCAGCGCAGCGACTGTCCCACGTAGCGATCCGGCTCGGCCCGCAGCTCGGCGGCGCTGACGCCGACCAGGACCCCCGAAGGCGCGGCCTGAAGATCGGACGTTTTCACCCAGCCTTCGAGCTCGACGCGCGTCCAGTCCGATGTGCGGCCCAGGACGCGCAATGGCGCGCCAGCGGTGAGCGCGGCATCGCTCGCCCCGTCGGG
>DASTHG010000206.1:0-25355 GCA_035718325.1 Gemmatimonadales bacterium
AGCTGGACGCGCTGGTCGTCACATTGAAGTAGCAGAGCGACTAGTAGCCAGCGATCAGGGAAGACGCCAAGATGCCATGGTGCAAATGGCTCCAAGCTTCAAGCAGGTAGTTCCCAGGAACTGCCGCTTACGACTAACGACCGCTTGCAACTCGGCATCTTGGCGTCTTCGCTAGTGTCACAATCGGGACTGCCCCGATCGGTGATGCAACACGACTACGAGTGGACCGAGACTGCGCCCCGCGCCACCGGAGATCCAAACAATGGGAGCTAGCGCCGCTGCAGCCGTGATTCTGGTGAAGGAGAAGCATATCGTCACCGCGTTTCGCCAAGCCGGCGCAGTGTCCCCCACCGCCGCGACGACACCTGCAGCGATCGGGGTCGCGCAGCGCTTCGCGTTTCTGAAACTGCAGCGCCGAGGGATCCTCAAGGAGGCGGGTTCTGGTCGCTTCTACCTCGACGAGCTCAGTTGGAAACGGCTGCGCGGCGCCCGCCGTCGCTTGGCCCTGCTCGTCGGGCTGCTGGCGCTCGCGCTTGCGCTGGTGCCGCTCCTGCGTCGTTAGGCGCATGAAGCTGCCGTGCCGGGGCGGCCACTCCTGTAGGACAAATCTGTCTTGTTTGTGGCCGCCCCAGCACGCAGCTTATGCACGATTCGGTCGCCGTCGCCTTAGGGAGTATTGGTTGCTCGTGTCTCATTGAACGGTGCTTCGGCTGATGAATCTCTCTCAGCTTACGGAGTCCGACATCGAGCGGCTGGATCCGTACGCCTTCATGGCCGTCCTCGGGAAGCGCGTGATACATCCTGGCGGCCGCCGCTCGACGCGAGAGATGTTTGAACTCGCCGGATTCCAGGCTAGCCAGCGTGTCCTTGACGTCGGCTGTGGCGTCGCAACGACCGCCATTGAGATTGCGCGACGTTTTGGATGCCATGTGACCGCCGTGGATGTGGACTCGCTCATGCTCGACCGAGCGACCGCAAACGTTCGAGGGTCGGGCGTCGCCAACGTCGGTGTGGCCAGGGCTGATATCCAAGCGCTGGAGTTTCCCGATGCCGCGTTCGACCGCGTCGTGATTGAGGCGGTCACCATGTTTGTTGATCGCCCGCGCGCGGCTCGCGAGGTCGTTCGGGTGTGCCGGCACGGCGGTCGCGTGCTTGATCACGAGTTCATCTATCGCCGTCCGCCACCTGCCGAAGTCCGGCGGATCTTTGAGGGCCAAGTCTGTCCCGGCATTCATTTCGATACCGCCGATGACTGGCTCGCGTTGTATCGGACCGCTGGTTTGAGTAAGCTCGAGCACACGACTGGCCCTTTTTCCATGATGACGCCGCTCGGCATGGTACGCGATGAAGGCGTTAAGAACGTGGTGGCCATGATGAGTCGGATCGCTCTCCGACGGGCCTATCGCCGCAAGATGATCTGGCTAATGTCGCGCATGCTTCGCGTCATGAAGTATCTCGGATACGTCGTGCTCGTAGGGACGAAGCCGAGTGACGCGTCGTGGACGCGCCGCCTAACACGCGCGTGAGGCTGGCGTGGCCTGTCGAGTACGGTAGAATGCCGTTTGTGAACGTTCCGCGCAGGTGACGCAGCCGATGCGCGAGTCGTTGGGCGGCCTGCGTAGCGTTCGGCGGAGTACCTGAACTCTTTCACGGAGTAGATTCGTGACCGGACCGATCTCCACTGTCGAACAGCTCACCCACGCAATCAACCAAGGCGATCTCGAGGCGGCACTGGCGCTTTACGAGCCGAATGCCGTCCTGATGGTGCAACCGAATCAACCCGCCCGCGGAACGCTGCAACTCCGCGAAGCTCTGGCGGGATTTATCGCCCTGAAACCGATGCTGCGTTCTGACGCTCAGCACGTCATCGAGGCAGGCGATATCGCACTCTATGTGAGCCGCTGGACACTGAAAGGCACCGATCCTTCCGGTCAGTCCGTCACACTGGGCGGCGAGTCCACCGACATCTTGCGCAGACAAGCAAATGGGCGTTGGCTTATCGCTCTCGACAATCCTTGGGGCGTGCAACTTCTGGCAGCGCGCTAAGACCGGCCGTGTTCAAGCCGCTGTGGTCCACTAACGCGTCTACCAGTGGCCAGAGAGCGTGGCCCAGCAGCTGGGCGTAGTTCTTGATTATGGCCGCCGCACCGCGCAGCTTATGCGCGATTCGTCAGACGGCAGATGCGACCAGCATTGGCGAGGTCCCCATGAACCATACCCTCATCGCGTCCCTTTTCACCCTTTCCTGTTTGTCCGCGGTCCAGGGCAGGGTCGCCAGCGCGCAGCACTCGGCTGACGAAGATCTGATCCGTGCGGTGATCCAAGCACATGCCAACGCCTGGAACCAGCGCGACGCCAAGGCAGCAGCTTCGGTCTACACCCAAGATGCGGTCATCCGCACATCCTCCGGGCAGCTCCTCACCGGCCGAGCTGCGATCGAGCAAGCCCACCGGGAGTGGCTCGCCGAAGACACGGCGAGCGGCGGCTCAATCCACTCCCATCCGCTCGAGACGATCAAGATTCGGTTTCTTCGCCCAGATGTGGCGACCGCAGATCTCGACGGCTGCATGACCCCCCGCGCGAGTGCGGGTCAATCGACCTCCGCGGCAGATTGTGTTCCGCTGTTCATCATCTTGATCAAACGAGAAGGTCGATGGCAGGTTACGGAACAGCGCGCGCTGCTTCGCGGTCGAACGTGACGCCGCGGCCTAACCGGCGCGTGAAGGTGGCGTGCGACGATTCGTTAGGTGCTTCCCTTACGTGAACTGGCTCTACTCCTTAGCCCAGCCATTTGTCGGGAATCCGGCCAGAGCGGTCTTCGTCGCGCTCGGCTGGATTCTGATCGCATTGCTACTCCCCAAAGCCGCACGGCGACCGCTGTTTGCGGCTTCGATTGCCTGGAACGTGTTCGCCTTTCTCGAACTTGAGGCCGGGAGGGAGCATGCGGATATTCGCGTTGATCTGTTATTCTCGTGGCCAGCCCTCTGTATCCTCACTTTGTTCGCGCTGGCGGTGTCTCTAAGACGCATCGTGAGGCAGGCGAGATCCAATGGCGGGGAAGCCGCTTAGCCAGCGCATATGTCGCCCCGAGGCCGCAGCACGCGGCTCATACGCGATTTCGCTTGGCTGCAGCCCTCTCGTGACCAACACACCGCTTGCTCGGGGTATATTCCGACCACGCAGCATGACCTCGTGTATGCGCAACTCCTCACTCTCTGTGCTGGCCCTCCCACTCCTCTGGGCCTGTTCCAACCTTCCGGTGATGTGCACGGATGTCGCCTTGCCGGCCATCGTCGTAGACGTCCGGGACTCCATTTCGGGGGCCAACCTCGTCGTAGGCACCCGGGGCGCCGTCCAAGACGGGGCCTTTGTCGACTCCCTTCATCTCTACAGTCCCACCGATCTGCAAGCCGCAACGGAGCGTGCCGGCACCTACGCACTCACTGTTGTGCATGTGGGCTATGCGGATTGGTCGCGCTCCTCCATCCGAGTCCGTCGCGACGCCTGCCACGTCCAAACCGTCACTGTTCACGCTCGGCTCACGGCGTCTCCTTAGGGCTGCAGCCTGACAGGCGCATAAAGCTATGGTCGGGTGACGGCCTCTCGACAGGGAACAGGTCGATCTTGCTGGCGGCCGCCGCACCACGCAGCTTATGCTGCGTTTCGTTAGGCAGCGCAGACTCGTCTCAGGCCGAACCGAGGAAGGCCACGTGGAACCCACCGAATTGCTCGTCGAACTCGTCGGACTCATAATCGTCGTGGGGACCGCTGCTTTCACGATCGTCAAGGTCGCTCGTCTGTGGACCGGTCGACCCCAATCACTATCAGCTGATGTCGCTGAGCGGCTCGAGGCCCTGGAACAGAGTGTCCAGCAGCTCCACCAGGAGCAAACAGAAACACAGGAACGGCTCGACTTCGCAGAGCGTTTACTCAGCAAGGCACGGGAAGAACGGCGCATTGGCCCCTGACGCCAAGGGAACAAGTCTGTGCAGCGGATGCCGCGATTCGTGAGGTAGCGCACGTCGACGCTGCGGGTACCTCGCAGTTCTTCACTCAGGACGGTCCACATCAATGGCGGAAACGGAGTGGTGGCAGCGCGGTCCCATCGATGGCGTTCCCGCCGCGCTTCAACCCGTCGCGCACATTCTACTCCAAGTTCGTGAAAGTGTCGGCGACATCGTCGCACCCCTGAGCGAGCCGGATTGGAACGCGCGCCCTGCGGGAGTAGCGTCGGCTGCATTTCATGTACAACACATCATTGGTGTCATCGATCGCCTCTTCACCTACGCTCGCGGCGAGGCGCTCTCGCCAGAGCAATTCGCCGCCCTTCAGACGGAGCGCCAGGAGCTTCGCGCTGTGGACGTGCCTACCCTTCTCGATCGCCTTTCGGCCCGGGTCAACGCGGCTCTCGCAGAGCTCCGGACCATCGACGTGACGACACTTGCCGATTTCCGCGCAGTCGGACGTGCCAGGCTCCCGTCGACCGTCATCGGGTGCCTCGTCCATGGTGCCGAACACGCTATGCGGCACGTTGGCCAGCTTTCGGTTACTGCACGCATCGTCCTGGCAGCTCGGCGCGACGGATGACCGCCTGCCAGTGCTGCGCGCGACCTGACAACAGCCGGCCCTAGTCGTGGCGCACCGTTTGCGCGATTCGTTTGGCAGCGCGCCGACGCGGATTCGCTTTGCAAGTACCCGGCACCGATTTCGGGGGAGAAATACCAATGAAACACAGCGTCATGTTGGCAATCGCGTCTTTGCTTTCGATCCTCTTCACGACGTTGCACCTTGCCGACGACATCGTCCGTGGATTTGAAAAGGGAGGCCTCTCGAACCTTGTTGCCGTTCCGATTCTGGTGACCTGGCTGTACGGAGCGCTCGTGCTCGCCGAGCGGCGTTCAGGGTATGTGATCGTCCTCCTCGCGTCGCTCCTCGGAACGTGGGCTCCGGTCATTCATTTCCGAGCGGCGGGAGGCGTCGCCGGCGGCGAGATCCCGCAGTCCAGTGGAGCCTTCTTCTGGGTGTGGACGCTCATAGCACTCGGCGTGTCCTCGCTCTTTTCCGCCATCCTTTCTGTGCAGGGGCTAGTGACAAAGCAGAGGGGGCAGGCCCGGTAGCTCTATCTACCCGAAAATGGATAGGCCCGTCCTTGCGGCGGGTTGCCGCCGCCTCACAGGCGCATGAAACTCGCTCGTCGACTGATGACGCCCCGTGGCGAGAGGCGCTCCTGGCGCGCGCGGTCTTGCGGCATCGCATGCGAGGCTCTCGGCACCATCCGCAGCTCACCCGTTGTCGGGCCGTGGCGAATCCGGTGACCTACTTGAACGCCTATCTGCGCACCATCTATGCGCAGGAACCTTTCGTGGCGCGGCGGCGATAGTGCCATGCTCAGATTCCGCAGCGCAAATGCCTATTGGTGGCGCAAGCGACTCGTCGTAGTAGGGAAGCGGATCCTCCCAGCCGAGCTCGCGGTGCTGGCTCGTGAACTCACTCCGCTCGAGAGTGGGTCGTGGTTGAATCAGCGCTCGAAAGCCAGCGGTATCGTTGAGCTCGTACCAGTGATGGCACCGCGCAGACCAACGTTCCGCCCGCGGCGCGCGCCCCTTCCTCTTTACGTCGTGGCCGCGTTAGAAGACATCTACGCCCGCGCCCGCCTCAGTAGGGGATGTCCTGTGCTGGTCATATGGCGTACGGACCATGATCAGGTCAGGCTCGTTGCGGTGCAGCGGAAAGGTGAGGAACGCCGAGACCAAGTCCGATGGAGCGCTGATCGACGGCGATTTATCGAGACAGCCTGGGAACGGGGCATTGGCACGATTGTGGTGGAGTGGAGGTTCACCGATGACGCGGCCTAACCAGCGCAGAGCACGCGATCTAACAGGTCGACTCATTCGCCCTCGACGGTTTCAGCTCCAAGGCAGCCGCGTGGCGGGTGAAGGGGAACAGGTCTGTCTTGACGGCGGGCGCCGATCCCCGCAGCATAGGCGCGAGTCGACAGACGGCGCTCGCACACCGCACCACAGCCAAGGAGATGGACTCGCATGGCGACAATGAGGAGCTATGCAACGTTCGACGACTACCTGCAGGCCCAAGCACCCACGAACCAAGCAACCATCCGCGCGCTGCGGCGGTTCGTGAAATCCGTCGCGCCCGCGTTAACCGAATCGGTCAAGTGGAGCAACGGCTGCTGGCTCGCCGGTACCGAGCCTATCGCCTACGTCTACTCGGACGTCGGGTTCGTGCAGTTCGGTTTCGTGCTGGGCGCTTCCCTCAAAGACCCGCGTGGGCTGCTGGAGGGGAAGGGCAGCTCGGTGCGGCACATCAAGGTGCGGAGCCCCACCGACATCGATCGGCCTGCGTTTGCCGCACTGCTCAAACAGGCCATGCGATTGCGCCGGCAGCCGCGGCTCGCCCGCAGCAAACGGCGCGGGCGCGCCAGATCTGAGGCGCGGTGACCGGCGAGCGGCTCCGGCGCCGCAGGCGAATGTCCCATGAATAGACGAGGCCGTCATGGCTAAAGGTATGCCTACGTGACGCGACCCCTCCGGTATTCCATCAACGTCACTCTGGACGGGTGCTGCGATCATCGTACAATGCACGCGGACGAAGACCTGCATCGTCACGCGACTCAGAACCTCGACCAGGCCGATGCCCTCATTTTGGGCCGGGTAACCTACGAAATGATGGAGGCAGCATGGCGGCCGCCGGCGCGGCCGGGGGCGAGGCCGGAGTGGATGGAACCCTTTGCCCGAACGATCGACGCTGCAAAAAAGTACGTCGTGTCGAGCACCCTCGACCGGGTCGATTGGAACGCGGAGCTCGTGCGCGGGGATCTGGGGAGGACCATTCAGCAGCTCAAACGCGAGCCGGGTAAGGGACTGTTCGTAGGAGGCGTGAAGCTCCCACTGGCGTTGGCGGAGCTGGGATTGATCGATGAGTACGAGTTCGTGGTGCAACCCATCCTCGCAGGCCATGGACCGACGTTGTTCGCCGGGCTTTCGAAGCGAATCGAATTGAAGCTCGTCAGCCGGCTGGAGTTCGGCTCGGGGGCTGTGGCGATGCGGTATGAGCCGAGAAGGTAGCCACCAGGAGTGTCTACCCGAGCCGACTGCGTAGCGCGTGGGTGACCTCGTCGCTCTCTCGGTTATCCCAGGCGTCATCTTCGCGACGGTCGCCGCCGTCCTGCGGCGTCGTTATGGTACCTGGGCGTTGTTGGCGGGTGCCGCAGGCTGTTTGCTGCTGGCCGTCACCGTGAGCAGACGCCTCATCGGCCCGTTTGCCATCTTCTGGAGCCCTGCGCTTCCGAGCATCTTGGTTGCAGCTGGGGTGCAGGAGTGGCGTGCTCGACGGAGCGTTCGCGCCGCGCTCTGGCGCGATATCACCTGGGGGGCTCTGGCCTTCGCGTTCACGGCGCTGGTCGGGATGCTCGTGCTCCAGGTCGCCCTGCGTGGGCAGCGGATCCCCTGACGCTCGGGGAGCACGGGGCAGGCCGCTGCCTCCCATGCGCGTGCAGCCGTCGCGTGGGGGCGCCCGTCTGACAGGGAAGGAGTCCAGCCGGCGATGACGGCGCGCATCCACTCACTGCTTCCGAAGATCGCCATCGTCGTGACCTTTCTGATGCTCATTGTCCTCCCCGGTGTCTTTTATCACCATCTTACCTACACGTACAACGTCCCTCGCGGAGCGGACGTGTTTCAGACCGTCGCGGGACGTTGGACGATGGTCGGTCGCAGCGGGAGTTGCGACACGAATTCCGTCACGCTCCGATTCACCCCAGACCACGCCGACATGATCCTCACCCGCTCTCATCCGGTTCGTGGACCAGACGGTAGCCTCGATTCGGTTTCCCGCTATCCCGTGATCGGGCATACTCTACATTCGATTCAGGTCGTGCGCCGCGGCGAAACGTCCCTCAACCCGGACAGTACCCCTGTCATCTGGACCCTGGTGCTTCGGTCTCCCGACAGGTACACGTGGCACCGCTCCGACTGGCTCCCCATATGGTTTACGCCGGAACTGCGCCGGTGTCCCGGTTCTTGAACCCCGTGAAACCACGGTGCAGCTTCAGCGCGATCCGGTAGCGGATAACCCGGCGATGCCGATCATCCAACACCTCGAGACGACCCGCGATGCGACGCTGCGATTTTTCGATCTCGGCGCGACGGAGCTCGAGCGAACGTATGCGCCGGGGAAGTGGTCCGTCAGGTTCATCCTCCACCACCTGGCGGACAGCGAGACTGTGCTCTTCGAGCGTATTCGACGCGTTCTCAGTGAACCGCGCCCGGTGCTTTGGGTGTACGACCCCGATGCCTGGGCGAAGGGCTTGGACTACTCCCGAGTGCCCCTCGAGCTGTCACGTCGCGTATACGAGGCAGCCAGGAACGCGGTCATTTACCATGCTGGCCTACACTACGAGACCGATGGGCACCGGGAATTCGTGCACAGCGTGACCGGTGTGCGGACCCTGCGGGACGAGTTCGACAAGATCGCTTCTCATAATGCGCATCACCTTGGCCAGATCACGGCCGCACTGGCGGGCACCCCCTGGCCAGCCGTCTGACCTGCGCTGGACGTTGCCGGACCGGCCCAAGCCGCTGAACACGGAATGAGTCTATCTTGTCTGCGGCCGCCACAGGCCGCAGCTTGAGCGCGACTCGTTACGCACCAACCCTTTGCCCTCTGTGCGGAGCCAGCCCATGAAGCGTATCGCGTGGCTTATGACGCTGGCTCTCGTGAGCGGGTGTGCGTCCCCGAGCCACCAGACGCAGACCAAGGCCGGCCCTTCTTCGATGGCGTCGACCGACACCACGAGTCGAGACGCCCTCTCACGCATTATGGCCGCGTATCAAGCCAAGAAGATCACCGCGGATAGCGCGGCGCAGGCGCTCTTCACCGAGGCGACCCGTACGCACCAACCGCTGACCGTCCCAATGGATTCTGCGTTGCGCGAGGCCATCGCGCGGGCAATCCGAGTTCACAACGGGAGCCCACCTGGGTCCCACCGCTAGGCTGCTGCCGAACGAGCGCGTGAAAATGAAAGCATCCGTCTTTGTGGGCATCAGCCTCGACGGCTTCATCGCCCGAGCCGATGGCTCGTTCGATTTTCTCCCAGCCGAGCCTGAACCTCATGGCTACGATGAATTCGTAGCCACGGTGGATGCCCTCGTCATGGGCCGAAAGACCTTCGAGACAGCCCTCGGCTTTGACGGGTGGCCGTACGGGAAGAAGCCCGTCTTTGTCCTCAGCAGTCATGCGATCGCCACGGCTCCCCCTGGGGCCGTAGTGGAGCAAATGTCCGGAGCTCCGGCCGACATCGTGTCGCGGCTTGAGGCACGCGGCATCCAGCATATCTACGTCGATGGCGGGCTCACGATCCAGCGCTTTCTGCAGGCCGGCCTCATCCACCGGCTCATCATCACCCGTGTGCCGGTGCTCATCGGTACCGGCATCCCGCTGTTTGGCCCGCTGCAGCGCGATATCACTGTCACACATGTCGCCACTCGCCATTTTCCCAGCGGCCTTGTTCAGAGTGAGTATGTGGTTGCCACCTGACCTGCATGTGAACTCGCAGCGCTCCGGAGGTTCAGAATGAAGAGAGTGACTGGCATTGGTGGAGTCTTCTTCCGTGCGAAAGATCCTGTTGCGCTGAGAGCCTGGTACCAACGGCACCTGGGCATCGACGTGCAGGAATGGGGAGGAACCGCATTTGCCTGGGCCGACGGTGCGGGGAACCCAACCACGGGAACCACGGTCTGGACCGTCTTTCCTGCCAGCGGAGACGTCTTCGCGCCGAGCACGTCGACGTTCATGATCAACTATCGCGTCGCAGACCTGGCCGGCCTGCTCCAGGCGCTTCGGAAGGAAGGCTGCAACGTGCTCGAGAAGACCGACGACTCGGAGTTCGGCAAATTCGGCTGGGTCATGGACCCTGAGGGCAACAAGGTCGAGCTCTGGCAGCCGCCCGAGGGGCAATGAAGTCGAGGTCCGGACACTCCTCTGCCGATCGGCGCCACGCGGCCGCACAAGTGCGAGCCTACTTCGCTGCGTTGCCACCGCGCGCTCGGCGTGCCCTGCGCCAGCTCCGCAAGATCATCCGCAGCACCGCGCCCCGAGCAGTCGAGCACTTCAGCTACCGGATTCCCGGCTTCCGACTCGAGGGACGGCCGCTGGTGTGGTATGCCGCCTTCAAGGACCACTACAGCCTCTATCCGATCACGACTCGGATCCGACGGTTGCACGCAGGAGCCCTGCGGGGCTACGAGACCTCGAAAGGGACGGTGCGGTTTCCATTGACGTCGCTCCCGCCCGTACACCTGGTGCGACGCTTGATCCGGGCACGGGTGGCTGAGGTTCGTGCGGCCACAAAAGAGCACGTCTCCTAACCAGCGCATGCAGCGATTTGCGGAACCATGGCGCACGACAGCGCTACGCACCGGCTCGCTCGCGTTGCTGATCGGCGTAGTCCTCAGCATCGCGACACGCCGACCAGCTGCGTTGTTGGTGGGAACCCTCATGGCGCTGTGGTTCACGCTTGGCGGGCATTTTGTCGAACTCCTCTTCCGCAACCGCATCCGTTGGCGCATCAGCCAGTCGCCTTTGGTACAAGCGAGTGCACGCATCATGTGCTGGTTCGTGGGGGGGTCACTCCTGTATGCTGGTGCTCTTGCCACACGGCTCGTCTTGACCGGGAACCGCGTCTTCCCCTGGCCCTGGTGGACCGGCGGACTGCTCTTCCTCGGGTTGGAGCTGGTCGTCCACGGCCTCCTCCAGTTACGCCGGCAGCCCAGCTTCTACGATGGCCGCGGCTAGACCGGAGACTCATTCCTACTGTTGCCGCCGCCCTCTACTTCACTCCCGGACCATTGGACCCCACGAAATCTTGACGTGTGCGGTTGCCCGTGACGTGGCGCCGTGTTGCCCACCCATTGCAGAATTAGCCTGTACACACCACCACTCGTCGAGGTCTTGATGTCCATACCTTCTGTTCAGGCACGGCTGGCCCTCATGCTGATGCTCGGGGCCTGCACGCGCTCCGATACCTACGGATTCGTGGCCGTCCTCGGCAACGATACGACCTCGGTGGAGCGCGTCACCCGGACCGGCCATCGCATCATCGGCGACGCGATCGGCCGCTCCCCGGAGGTGACCCGCCGGCACTGGGAAGCCGATCTGGGTCCGAACGGCGTCATCACCCACTGGTCGATGGACACCGACATCCCGAACGGGCCGCCCGACGGGCGACATCTTCACCATACGGCCACGTTCACCGACCAGGTTACGGCGTTCACCCGCGGCACGTCGGCGGGCACGCGCTCGTTCGCATACAAGAAGAGCTACGTCGAGACCGTTCCGTGGAACGCATTCGTGTACGCGACCTGGGAGCTGCTGCTCGACGCCGCGCGCCGGCAGCCGGATACGACACATGCCCGCATCGGCCAGTACCTCTTTGAAGGCTGGGACGAAGGCCACGTAGGGTACGCGGACATCGAGCGCAACCCTGACGGCTCCTACGCGATCTCGAGCACCGGGCTCGCGGGCACGGGGACCGCGCACCTGGACTCGCTCGGCAGGCTGGCTTCGTACTCAGGGCAGGGCACGACGTATAAGCAGGAGGTCCGGCGCATCACCGACGTGCCGGACATCGATGCCATCGCGGCGCGGTTCGCGGCCGATGAGAAGCGACAGGGGCTCGCGAGCGAACTCAGCCCGCGTGACACCGCCCGGGCTACGGTGGCGGGCGCCGACGTAACCGTCGACTATGGCCGCCCCGCGCGGCGCGGGAGAACGCTGGTCGGCGGGTTGCTCCCCTACGACCAGGTGTGGCGCACCGGCGCCAACGCCGCCACGCAGCTCACCACCTCGGCGCCGATCACCCTCGCCGGCGTGCCGCTGCGTCCGGGGACGTACACGCTGTGGACGCTCCCGACCACGGGCGGTGTCTCACTCATCATCAACCGGCAGTCGGGTCAGTGGGGCACGGAGTACCATGCCGACCAGGACGTCGCGCGCCGGCCCATGACGGTGGATTCCTTGCCGGCGAACGTCGAGCGGTTCACGATCCGCATCGAACCGGCGGGACGGCTCGTGATGGAGTGGGGCACGTTCCAGTGGAGCGCGCCCATCCAACGCCGCTAGTCAACCAACCGAGCGCGCGACGAGCAGCGTCACATCGTCGTGGGGTTCGGCCTGACCGGTGAACTCCTGCAGTGCTGCGATGACGCCCTGGACGAGAATCGGGGCCGACTTGTTGTTCGCCCGCAGCGCGGCGAACAGACGCTCGCTGCCGAACGCCTCACCACGTGGACTCCGCGCTTCCACCAGTCCGTCGGTGAACGCCACCAGGGCCTCGCCGGGCCCGAGCGTCCCCTCGCCCGTCCGGAACGTCGCGCCGGGAAAGAGCCCGAGCGCCGGGCCCGTGGGCATCAGCTCGAGCGCCCGGCCGTCCCGTCCCATGACGATGGCCGGTTCGTGGCCGGCGTTGACGTAGTCGAACTGTCCCGTCTGCGGCGTGAGCGCCGCCAGGAAGACCGTGGCGAACATGTTGGTGCGCCCGTGCAACCGGGCGATGTAGTCGTTGGTGAATCCCGCGACGCGCGTCAACAGATCCGCCGGCGTGGCGGACTCCAGCGCCTGGCGCACCAGGGTACGCCGGCCGCCGATCATCTGAATCGCACCGCCGCCGATGGGGTCCGCCGACGCGCGGATGAGACTCCGAAACAGGGCCATGAAGAGCGCCGCGCCAAAGCCTTTGTCGCATACGTCGCCGACGACGAGCACGATCGTACTGCTGTGCTCCAGCCCGAAGGCGTCGTAGAAATCGCCGGAGACATCGCGGGCCGGCTGCAGCACGGCGTCGAGCTGCACGCCCATCGCGAGCGGCAGCGCTTCGGGGAGGAAGTCGCGCTGGATGTTCCGCGCGACCTCCATCTCGCGCGTGAGACTCTCGACGGTCCGCGCGGGCCGCGGCGGCTGTGGAGCGCTCATCCCGTGCCGCCGAAGCTCGAGATGGCGTCGTCCACCGTCTCGAACAGTTTCAGGATGCCGCTGAATCCGCTCAGGTCGAGCACTTTACGGACGTCGGGGTTGGCGCCGGCGAGCCGCAGGTCCCCACCCCCCGCGCGGGCACGCTTCACGGTCCCCAGTAACACGCGCAGACCGGCGCTCGATGTGTAATCGACAGCGCTGAAGTCGGCGACCAGCTGGTGGTGTCCGGCGTCCAGCTCGCGCGCCAACACCTGTTGCAAGGGTTCGGCGGTGAGTCCGTCGACCGAGCCGGCGATGTGCACGGTGCATACCACGCCGCGCTGTTCCACCGAAGTTTCCATGACGCCTACGCTTCGTTGAGTATGTTGAGCTGCCAGAGGTCCCGCGTGCTGGTGTGCAGGAAGGGGTGGATCGCGACCATGCCCGTCTTCCCGATGCTTTTCTCAAGGTACCTGAGCTCGCGGAACTTGTCCTTCACCGCCGGGTCCGGCGGCGGCTCGAACCCGGCCTCGCGCAGCATCAGAATGCCCTTGGCGCGTATGGCGAGCTCGGCACGCAGCCGCAGCAGGCACATCATGTCCACGATCACTTCCGGTGCGAAGCGGCTGCGGAGCGTCTTGAGGTAGCTACCCATCGGAGTTGCCGAGAGCCGGCCCGCGTGCACCGCCTTGACGAGCTCCTGGTCGGTGTCGAATCCCGCTCCGAGCCACGCTTGCGTTTCCCGTTCGCTGTATTGGAATACCACGATCATGATCCAGGGGAAGACCAGGACGATGAGCGCACTGGCCAGGATCGGCTGGGCCTGGACGTGGTTGTACAGTGAGTGCAGCACCACCGCGCTCCCGAGTCCCGGCAGGACGAGGGCGAGCCGGAAGGCTGTGGCCCGGTGGGCGAGCGTCTTCGAGATCATCGCGACGATGGCAGTCGTGCCACCGTGCATCAGCGCGGTGCCGAATCCCCGCACGACCCAGGTCCAGAGCGTCGCTCCGGAGGCCGCATCGACGTAGTAGAGATTCTCCAGGAACGCGAAGCCCGTGCCGATGGCGAATCCGTGGATTGCGGCATCCACCACGAACCCCACCTTGTTGTGCTGCAACAACCAGACGACGAACGCGGCCTTGAGCGACTCCTCGACGATGGGAGCGACGTAGAGGGAGTAGCGCGCGAGGTCCAGTCCGAGCGCGGGCCGGAGGGTGACGTTCACCACGTAGCCGGCGAGCGCGGCGACCATGCCGGCGAGACCCGAAAGCAGGATCGCTCGCACGGCGACGAGTTTGTAGCTGTCGATCAGCACCAATGCGCCGAGGAACGCACACACCGGCAGCACGCTGACGGCGATCGCGAGGACGGCCGTCACATGATCTTGAACGAGAACATGAACTGCGAATGGGGCGGGCCGCCCCGTTCCGCCGCCACCGCGAACCCGGTGGACACCGTGGACTCGAGGTGCGAGAGGGTGATGAGGCGGATGTCGAGCTGCGCCCCGGCGCCGACGAGGGTGCGTCGCAGCGCGGTGTCCCGCATGTCGGTGATGAGCCCCGTGGTGAACAGCGAGAGGTCGGCCCACCGCAGATAACAGCTCGGAATCCCGACGCGGCGAAAGCGCAGCGGCGGCAGCACCCACTGCAGCTGGGCCTTCGCGAAGTCCGCGCCGCCGACACTGTTGATGTCGATCCCGGGGAAGCTCGCGGTGGCTCGGAACTGCTGGATGTCGCGGTGGTCCACCCAGTTGTTGCCGAACCCGCCGAAAAAGAAGTTGGCGAACGGGCTGGTCCGGTTGTCGGAGAGTGCCGCGCCGGCCGCGGCCCGGAACCACAGCGACGCATGGTCGAGCGGGAGCAGCACGCCCTTCGCCACCTCGAGGCTCGCGCGGGGATACAACAGTCCGCTCACCTCGTTCCCGCGCAGTGCCAGGCTCCACGTCGTTCCGAGCTCGTCGTCGACGGCTCCGAGCGACCGTCGCAGCGACGTGTACTCGAGGCTTCCGGAGAACGACACGAGCCTTTCGAACGGCGCCAGCACCCCCTGGTACTCCGGCAAGGTCGCGAGGCCGCCGTAGCCCGCGACCTGGAGGGAGTACCACAGCTGGCGCGGCTCGTCGAACACGAGATTCCCGCTGCGCTCGAGCGCCAGCGAATAGCCTTTGCGGCTGGTCTTCGTGGGTCCGAAGAGGTCGTAGAAGTCGGCCGGGTTGAGGGCGGCGGCGACGTGCCAGTTCCAGGAGCGCACGTTGGCGCGCAGGTGCAGGCGCTGCGAGGTGCCAAGCGCCCCGCCCGAATAGGACGCGGTGACGTCCAGCGCCGTCGTGCCGATGCGATCGGAGACATTGAGGCGCACCCCGCCGGCCACCGTGGAGCCGCCGTTCGCGTCCTGGTATCCCTCCACGACCGGGTACGCGTTGTCCAGTTTGATCTGACCGAGCGCGCGATAGGGACCCGTGCGGGTCGTGAGCGAGTCCGTGGTGGCACGGGCAGCGGGCGGCACCATCCACGACTGCACTTCGGGCCGGCGCGCGGCGATCTCGTGGCCGAGGAAGCGAATCGCGCTCACCGAGTCCACGGCCTGGTTCGCGATCAGCGAGGGGATGAACCCCCGGGCCGAATAGCGGAAGACGACGAGGGAGTCGGTCCGCCCGGCCAGCGGGACCGGCTTGAAGAAGCCGGTCTCCGCGTTGCTCAGCGGCGCGATGTCGCTCGTGGCGAGGTCGTAGCGGAAGATGTTGGAGACGCCCGAGTAGTAGGAGGAGCCGTAGAGCGAGCGTCCGTCGGGCGAGAACACGAAGTTCGCCGGCGACCAGTTGCCGAAGTCGAACAGGTCGCGCGGGGGAGACGTGTCGGTCCCGGCCACGAGTCCCGCGATGTCCATGCTGACGAGGCGCTCGCTGCCCGAGACATCCGACATCGAGCCGATGAGCGTCGACCCGTCCGGCGCGATGTCGAGGTCGAACAGGTCGCGGCCGTAGGGCAGGGTGCGGATCTGGTGCCATGCGCGCCACGGCCGTGCGATGCGGACCAGGGTCGAGAAGCCGTTGTCGTGGCGCACGCCCCAGAGCGAGCTGTCCCGGGGATTGAACGCGAGATCGCCGATGCGGGCGTCCCGGATCAGCGTCTCCGCGTGGCCGGTCGTGAGGTTCAGGGAGACGAGGTGGCGCCAGTTGGGATTGTTGGTCGTGTAGAAGAGCGTCCGCGACGACGGGTCGAACGCCAGCGCCGTCACGTACTGGCCGGCCGCTCCCATGACTTCCCGGAGGTTGCGGAGCTTCCCCGAGGCGACGTCGAGGGAAACCAGATGACCGACCTGCCCGGGATAGCGCACCGCCAGGTACAGGGTGCGGGTGCTCGAGTCGTAGTACGCCCGGGAGACGGCGCCCAGCGCCCGGTTGGAAAGCGCGCGCGCGCCGGTCGTGGGGTGGCGCCGGATGGCGGCGAGGTTCGTATCCTGCCACGCCCGCTCCCACAGGGTCCAGCGCGACCACTCCGCCTCGAGGGACCGGCCGTAGACGTGACGAAATTGCGACGAGAAGTAGCGCCGGCTGCCCGCGGACCGGTTGAACCAGGCCAGCAGGCTGTCGTCTCCATAGCGCAGCGCCAGATAGCTGACGAACCGCGTGCCATACAGGTAGGAGTTGGTTCCCACCTGGAAGTCGATCGTCGTCCCTTCGGATTCGAGTCCCACGACGTCGTAGATCCGGGCGCTGTCCCGGACGAGCGTGCGAAACACCATCTCGTCGTAGGGGCCGATGGCGCGTCCCACGCCGCCGTTCATCCACGTCTCGAGATAGACGGCGATCCCTTCCAGGTACCAGCGCGGCGCGTACCAGCGCGGGGTGGTGAGGTAGCCGTACAGCATCGACAGCGGCGCGTCGGCCGAGGGCGTGACTTTTCCGAAGAACAGCGCGCGGTAGAAGCGGTCGGAGGCGGTGGCCTTGTCCGTCGTCACGATGTGCGCCAGCTCGTGGTTGAGCGAGGACGTCATCCGCTCCTGAGCCGGTGCGGACTCGTAGTCGTGGCCGTAGGGCTCGATGCCGACGGTCACGTGATTCTCGGGCAGCGGGCTCGCCCCCGCATTGCCGTAGTGCCACAGGTCGTGCAGCAGCACGTCGATCCTGCCGCGCGGCGTGTAGTCGAAGAGGCGGCGGTGGAACTGCAGCGCGTTCTCGAAGCTGCCGATCACTTGCGGCACGAGATAGGCCTGCAGCGGCGAGGTCAGCACGAGGCGGACGTCGCCGGTCTCGAGCGTCTGAAACTGCGCCGCGAGCGCGGCCGGCGCGCACGTCCCGATGGATACGAGGACGGCCAGGTATCGGAGTCGCGGCATGGATTGGGGTGGTGCGAAAAAAAGATATGCGGTGATCCCGGCCCCCGTTAGGGCGAGCCGGGATCACCGCATTTACCCAACAACCGTCGCCGTCGCCTACAACTTCGACACTCTAAAGAGTGACCTGGAAAAGCACTGTGCTTCGCACAGTGTCGTGCAGGCGCACGCTTCAGCGTGTCGCCAACGAGGGCACTGCTTCAGTTCTTCTGCATCACCTGCTGCATGAACAGCTGCGACAGCGCCGCGTTCTGGGACAGGGCCTGGAACACCGCGGACGACTGCAGCTGCTGGAACGCCATGCTGGACTGGAGCTGTTGAAATGCGTTGCTCGACTGGAGCTGCTGGAACGCCGCGCTGCCTTCCAGCGCGCGGAACGCCGGACTGGCCTGGAGCTGCTGATACACCGCGCTGGCCGCGAGGCGCTGGAAGGCCCCGTTGGACTGCATCGCGGTGAACGCCGCGCTGCCGCGGAGCTGCTGGTAGGCGGCGCTGGCCACGATGTCCCGGTAGGCGATGTTGGCCTCGAGCTGGTGCATGGCCGCGGCCGACTGCACCTGCTGGAACGCCCCCTGCGCCTCGAGATCGCGGAACGCCTTATTCGCCTCGAGCTGCTGGTACGCCGCGTTGGTCTGCAGCTCGTGGAACGCCGCAGTGCCCCGGAGCTGCTGGTACAGGTCGCTGGCCTGCAGCTGCTGGTACGCGTTGTTGGCGATGAGCGCGCGGTAGGTCGAGTTGGCCTGCAGGGTATGGAACGATGCGCTCTGCATGATTTCCCGGAACGCGTCGCTCTTCACCAGCGCCAGGACCTGCTCGTTCTGGAGCAGCGTCTGAATCTCGGGATTCTTGAGCGTCACGTCGGCTTCGGTCATGGCGCGACCGCGATAGCGCGCCGCCTGCTCGACGCCGCCGATCCCGCCGATCGTGCCGGCCTTGTAGAAGGCCGGAGGGAAGCCGGTCAGAGCTCCGGCGACGATGATCACGACCGCCGCCACTGCCGTGCCTCCGATGAAGATCGTCTTCCGCGTCATGTGCCGTCCTCCCTCTAGAATGGCCTTCACTGGATCACTCAGGATGTCCCACCATGTCGACCGCACTCGCCCGCGCTCCGCGAGCGCAGCGAGGATCGCCTCTCGCAGCCGCGGCGGCGGGTCGCGCTGCCCCGCCTGGTCGAGTGTCAGCGTGACGGAGCGTAGCTCGGCCGCCAGGGTCCGGGCCTCGGGGTTCTGCTCCACCAGGGTTCGGAAAGCCGCACTCTGCTGCGGCGAGTTCGCTCCGTCGATCTCCTGATGGATGAGCTCAATCTGGTTCTGGGTCAGCATGGCTCCTCAATTTTTTCATGCAGGATGAGCCGCAGCCGCTCCCGGGCCTCGTACAGGCGCGACTTGACCGTCTGCACGGGAATCTCCAGCACGTCAGCGATCTCCTGGTAGGAGAAGAGCAGGAAGTGCTTGAGAACCACGACGGCCCGATCGTTCGGACCCAAGCCCAGCAGCGCCTTCCGGACGCGGTCCTCGGCCTCGGCCGAGCGGTCGGGAGCGGACTCCGCCACCGGCATTTCCGGCCCACCCTCCAGCGTCACCGACGGCTTGCGGCGCTTGAGCACATTGAGCGACTCGTTCACCGTCATGCGGTAGATCCAGCTGAAGAATTTGAACCTCGGGTCGTAGGTGCTGAGCTTGAGAAACGCGTTGAGAAACACCGTCTGCGTGATGTCTTCGGCGTCCAGCACGTCGCCCGTCATCCGGAGCGCGAGGTTGTACAGGCGTTTCTGGTAACGATCGACCAGTCCGTTCGCCGCCTCCCGGTCGCCATCCAGGAACTGCCGCACCAGGGCCCGGTCCTGTTCGTCCAGCGCGGGAGGTGTTTCTTTCAAGTACAACTCAGAAGGTCAAAGGTTGGAAGAACGTGCACCCCGGCTCCCCCCGCGGCAATGGCTTTGAACTGACGATCGCGCCCGAGCGGGGCGCAGTCGCCAGGGCCAATGCGGCGTTCACCGCTTTTGCGGAGGCAAACGCCGTGCCTGCCGGGGTCCGGCGCAGCCTCAACGTCGCCCTCGACGAGCTGCTGCAAAACACGATCGCGCACGGATTTGCGGGGCGGCAGGCCGGGAAGGGCGGGGCGGTGACGATCGCCGTGGAGCTCGCAACGGATCGGGTGACCGTCACCCTCACTGATGACGGCCGGCCCTTCGATCCCCTCGGCGCGGCTACCCCCGACACCGCGGGCTCCCTCGAGGAGCGGCCGGTCGGAGGCCTCGGAATTCACCTGGTGCGGCAGCTGATGGATGAGGTGCGCTATCAACGCAGTGCTGACCGCAACGTCGTCACGTTGGTGAAGCGCCTGGAGGACTGAGGTCCATGGAGATCGCCACAAGGACGCAGCACGACGTCACGCTCGTCACTCTTGCCGGCAGCCTCGACAGCAACAACTCGCCCCAGGCGCAGCAGGCGCTGGACGAGATTCTCGCAGGCGGCGCGCGGAAAGTCGTCATCGACTTTTCAGGCGTCGACTACATCTCGAGCGCCGGGCTCCGGGTCATGCTCGCCACGGCGAAGCGGTTGCGCGCGGGAGGCGCGCTGCGCCTCTTCGGTCTGAACGACACGGTTCGGGAGGTCTTCGACATCTCCGGGTTCTCGACCATTCTGGCCGTCTTCGCCACGGAGGCTGACGCGCTCAAGGGATTCTAGTCGAGGTCATTGGGTCAAGAGCCTGGTGAACGACAGCGAGCCCAACTTCCACGACCCGTTCTCCTGCACGTACACCTCCGTCACCATGAACGGATTGGTGACCAGGTTTCCGCCAACCACCGCATCCAGGCGAATCCTGTTCAATACGATGGCCGTCGACCCGATGAACCGCACCGACGCTTCGAAAATCTCCGCGTGTTTGTACTGAATATTCCCGCTCTTGATGATATCGATCTCCTGGTCTTTACCCCAACTTCCACCCATGTGGACGAACATGGCCTGGGTATCGAAGAGCGCAGCCAGTGAATCGACGTTGCGCTCTGCCATCCAGCGCCACTTTGTCTTCGAGAGATCGAGGATCGCCCGTTCCGCATTCGTGTCCCGCGGTGTGGCGGGCGTCTGCGCACCTGCGGCTGCCGCGGAGAACAGGGATAGCGCGGCGAGCGTGATGACGATGTGTCTCATGGCTCTGTCAGTCCTTTCGGTGATCCGGCCTTCATCGTGGGCGATATGGTACGACAACGGCTCTGGCGAGCTCGACGAGCACGAGGGCGGTGTTGCCGACGACGGTCACACCGGAGGCGCGCGTGAGCCCGTCCTGCACCACACGCACCTCCGCGCGATCACCGCTGATCGTCAACTCGGCGACACGTCCCTGTTGCTCGGCCTGCAACAACGTGCGGGGACCCACGCTTCGCAATCCGTCGGGCCGAACCAGCGGCAGTGACGTCTCGATCGGCGCGACCGGACCCGCGCTGCCGTCCGGGTTCACCGCAATGCGAAAGAGCTTGCCCGTGGCGAAGTTGTTTACGTACAGCGACCCATCGGCGAGGAAGGCGAGACCGTCGATGACGTTCAACTGCTCGTCGCTCGCCCACACTTCCAGCACGGTCGCACCGGGCTTCAGTCGGTGCACGCGGCCGCGAAACGACTCGGACACGTAGGCCGTACCGTCGGCTGATAGCGCGATGTCGTTGCACACGCCGCTGCCGGGCGGAAATGGATACGTGCCTTTGGCGGCGCCGCTCGTCAGGTCGAAGGATCGGAGCGCCGTCTGTCCGGTCACGGGCGTCCCGTCACGGCCGTCCGTGGCATTCTGGCAGACCCACAGGGTGTTGGTCTTGTCGTCCGCGAGCACGCCGAGTACCCTCGTCAGGCCGGCGCTCGAGGCGAGAATCCACGGCTCAGCCTGGGCGGCGCCCGGTGCGGCGCGATAGATCGTCCCCTTCGCCATACTGCCGAAATACACGGAGCCGTCTCGACTCGAGGTGAGGTTCTCGGCCATGACGCCGGTGTCGCTGGGCGTGACCTGCGTCCGGTCCTGCGCTCGAGCGAGCGGTGCGAACGACGCGAGCGTGGCGGCCGCGGCGATCAGGCAACCAACGATTCTGTGAGTGTTGCGCACGTGGGTCCTCGCAATTGAAGTCGTTTGCTAGCGGGCGTAGCTGACTCGGAGGATGCGATTGCCGGTGTCGTCGCTGATCAGGATCGAGCCGTCCGGCAGTTGCAGCACATCGACCGGTCGCCCGAGTGCCGCTGCGCCAGCGGCGCGCCCGCCCGGGGCACTGTCCCTGCCGGGGAGGAAGCCGTCCAGGAACGTTTCGTAGCTCGTCACACGGCGCCCATCGGTGCGCGCCACCATGACGCGATAGCCGCTCGGCACCGATCGGTTCCACGATCCGTGCTCGGCGATGATCGCCGCATTCCGGTAGCTGGGCGGGAACATCGAGCCGGTATAGAAGATGAATCCGAGCGCCGCCACGTGCGCGCCGAGCTTCTGCACGGGCGGCTCGGTGGTCGAGCAGGCGCGTTGCGCGCCAAACTGCGGATCCGGCACGTCACCCTGATGGCAGAACGGGAAGCCGAAGTGCAGGCCGGGCTTCCAGGCAACATTCAACTCGTCGTTCGGCACGTCGTCGCCGAGCAGGTCGCGACCATTGTCCGTGAACCACAGTTCTCGTGAGATCGGGTGCCAATCGAACCCGACCGTGTTGCGCACGCCCTCGGCGAACACCTCGAGGCCCGATCCGTCGGGCTTCATCCGCAGAATCGTCGATACCAGGGGAGGCGAGATGCAGACGTTACAGGGAGCGCCGACCGACATGTAGAGCAAGCTGTCGGGTCCGAATGCGATGAACTTCCACGTGTGGCCGACCGACGGATTCGGCAGGCTGTCACGGACGACGACCGGAGCAGGGGGCGAGTCGAGTCGCTGTTCGATGTCATCGTAGCGCAGCAGCTTGCTCTTCGTCGCCACATACAATGCGCCGTTGTGTATCGCGACCCCATTGGGCTGATCGAGGCCGCTGGCGATCAGCACCACCCGGTCGGCCTTGTGGTCGTTGTCGCGATCGATGACGGCGTGCACCTTGCCGGCCCGCAACGAGCCTACGAACACCGTGCCGCGCGAACCCAGCGCCATCTCGCGGGCGTTCTCGACGCTGTCCGCGAACACGGTGACGTGGAATCCTGCCGGGACCACCCACTGGGGTTGCTGTGCCGCCAAACGACCGAACGCCGCCAGTGCAGCGATAATGGAAAGCCTTGGAGTGATCATGATCCCTCACCCATTGGTGAACTTCAGTGCGGATTCCGGCAGCCGTTCCCCCTGCACGGGGATCCTGGACGCGGCCTCCTCGATGTCCGTGAGGTCGACAGGCGTCAGCGACACGTTCACGGCGCCAAGATTCTCCTCGAGGCGCGACAGTTTTTTCGTGCCCGGAATCGGGACAATCCAGGATTTCTGCGCGAGCAGCCACGCGAGCGCGATCTGCGCCGGCGTCGCGCCTTTCCGTTGCGCGACACGCTTCACGAGGTCGACCAGTGCCATGTTTGCCGCACGGGCGTCCGGGGCGAAGCGCGGCGATATGCTGCGAAAGTCCTTCGGGTCGAGCGTCGTGGTCGTGTCGATCTTGCCGGTGAGAAAGCCGACGCCCAACGGACTGAAGGGAACGAAGCCGATGCCGAGCTCTTCGCACGTCGCCAGTACGCCGTTCTGCTCCGGGTCGCGTGTCCACAGCGAGTATTCGCTCTGCACGGCGGCTACCGGCTGCACCGCGTGGGCGCGGCGGATGGTCGGCGCACTTGCCTCGGAGAGACCGAAGTACCGCACCTTGCCCTGCGTGATCAGGGCCTGCACCGTGCCCGCAACGTCTTCGATGGGGACGTTACGATCGACGCGGTGCTGGTAGAGCAGGTCGATCGTCTCGACCTTGAGCCGACGGAGCGCAGCCTCGGTCACCTGACGAATGTGCTCGGGCCTCGAGTCGAGGCCGTAGCGCGTGCCGTCCGGGTTGATGCCGAAGCCGAACTTGGTCGCGATGACCACGCGGTCGCGCACCGGCGCGAGCGCCTCGCCGACGAGCTCCTCGTTCGTGAACGGGCCGTACGCTTCGGCGGTGTCGATGAGCGTGACGCCCCGCTCGACGGCCGCGCGAATGATCGCGATGCCTTCCTGCCGGCCGGCCGCCGGCCCGTAGACACTCCCGAGGCCCATGCAGCCGTAGCCGAGCGCGGAAACGACGAGGTTGCCGCTACCGAGTGTCCGTGTCTGCACTCCAAAACGCTATCGAGCTGTTGGGGCAACTGATAGGACGATCGTGCTCAGTCATTGGACAATCCTGCAAACTGCGCTCGTCGATTGAGCGAAGGCGTGATACAATTAGCGAATGAGCAGAGACGAGCTCGCTGAGCGTATCGCGCGTCATGTTGCGGAGGACGGCAGCCTCGAGGCAGCTCCCGGTCTGTGCCTCTACCGCTTCTCCTCACCAGTCGGGCCGCGCTACGGGATCACCGAGCCGTCCCTCTGCGTCATCGCCCAGGGCAGTAAGGAGGTGCTCCTGGGCAAAGAGCGGTATCGCTATGATGCATTCCATTATCTGCTCGTCTCGGCCGAGCTGCCCGTGGCTGGCCACATCGTCGAGGCGTCGAAGGAGCAACCGTACCTCGCTTTACGCCTAAGGCTCGACCCCGCCGTCGTGACGGAGGTTCTGATCGAGGCTGGGTTCCACTCCTCGGAGACTGATAACGCGATCAAGGTGATGGCCGTGAGCCGGCTCGATGTGAACCTACTCGATGCGCTGGTCCGGGTCGTCCGCCTCCTCGATTCGCCGGGCGATTACGGCATGCTGGCTCCACTCGTGGCCCGCGAGATCATCTATCGGCTGTGTCTCGGAGCGCAGGGCGGCCGGCTGCGTCAGATCGCCTTCAGCGGCGGCCGCGCGCACCGGATGGCCAAGGCGATCGGGCTGCTCCGCACGAATCACAACAAGCCGCTCCGCATGGCCGGCCTCGCCCGGCAGCTGGGGATGAGCGTTTCAGGCCTGCACCACCACTTCAAGGCAGCCACCGGGATGAGCCCGTTGCAGTTTCAGAAGCAGTTCCGGCTACTGGAGGCCCGACGCCTGCTCCTCGCCGGCGATGTCGACGCCGCGACTGTCGGATACCGCGTGGGCTACGATGATGCGTCGCACTTCAGCCGGGAATACCGGCGGCTCTTCGGAGAGCCGCCGCTGCGCGACGCCGAGCGGCTGCGTAGATCGACCGCGAGCCGGCGCGAACCCGCGGCGGTTTGTCGAGCCTCCGCTAGTCCTCACCCCCTGACCCCCTCTCCCTTCGGGAGAGGGGGAACCCGGACTCAACTTTCGTTCCCCCTCTCCGGGACGGAGAGGGGGACAGGGGGTGAGGACTGACGGCGAGCGGGACAGTTGGTGAGGTTTACCTCGGTATCACCGGGAGCACCACGTGTGACGGGTGCGCCGCGTCGTGCAGCACCCGCTGATGCGCCACCACGAACGTGGTGTCCCGTTCGTTGTTGCCGCCGGTGTTCAAGTTGCGGTCGTACTTGGGAAACAGCGCCGACGCGATGCTCACCCGCAAGCGGTGGCCCGCTGGAAACACCATCGACGTGAACCACAGGTCGATGTCGTAGCGCTCGACCTGGCCCCGCACGAGCGGCACCTCGCGGTCCATCCCCTTCCGGAAACGTGCCCGCACCAGGCCATCCTGTACCCGCTCGGCGTGACCGTCGGGCCACACGTCGAGCAGCATCACGGTCCAGTCGGTGTCGCGCCGGTCACTGGCGGCCCATAAGCTCGCGGTCATCTCGCCGGTGACCTCGAGCGGCCGCTCGAGCGGCCTGCTGGTGAACACCAGCGCGTCGCGCCGGGTGGCGTTGAGCTGGGTGTAGTCCTCGTTGAGCGACTCCTCCAGCTCGCGCGAATCGATCAGGTAGGGCGTGGGATCGGCCGGATCGTAGGTGAACGTGTCGGCCGGCGCGCCGGTGGGCGGCAGCGAGTCCAGCACGCCGTCGCCGCTGCTGGTCTGCGCCGCGCCGCCTGAGGACACGTACCAGTTGACGAGGTGCTG
>DASTHG010000207.1:0-6570 GCA_035718325.1 Gemmatimonadales bacterium
GCGGGATTCGAAGATCGCCGCGCCCGCGACCCGATGGTGCGCCGCCCCTTGAAGCTGCGCGAGCGCATCGCGAAGGTGCTGGTGCTGGACCTCGGCTTCTTCCCGCCGTTCCTGCAGGCACCGGAGAAGTCGGTTCCTCCAGACCAGATCGAGCGCTTCGTCGCGGAAGAACACTTCCGCAAGAGCTTCGACCGGACTCTGGAGATCGCGAAGCTGCTGCTGCCGGCGCGCGCGCGCGACCTGTTCGTCAAGCACCCGCGGTTGGGCGACCTCACGTTGCCCGAGTGGATGGAGTTTCACGTTCGGCACGCGCGCCACCACGCGAAGCAGATCCGTCAGCGGATTGCGGAATGAGCCGCAGCAAGAAGGACAAGATGACGGTTCGGTTGCCGAACCCGAACGCACCGGTGAAGCGGCGTCTGAAAGTTCCCCCGCATAAGGTGCATAAATCCAAGAAGGCCTACAGGCGCGCGCCGAAGCATCGGGGAGAAGAGCAGGAATAGTGGTTTGTGGTGAGTGGCGTGTGGTTAGTGAAAATCACTCGCCACTCGCCACCCGCCACTAACCACTCGATGGAAGTACCAGCCTCGCCACACACCCCGACGCCCCGTCCGTCCGATTGGCCACCGTGAGCCGGCCACCATGTGCTTCCGCAATCTGTCGCGACAGCACGAGCCCGATTCCTGATCCCTTCGGTTTCGTCGTAAAGAACGGCACGAACAGGTTCGTCGTTTCGGGGAGACCCGGGCCGTCGTCTTCGATCACGACCTCGAATTCCTGCGCCGCAGCGGCCGGTCCCCAGCGCACCCGCACGCCGCCGCCCGTCGTCAGCGCGGCATCGGCAGCGTTGGTGATCAGGTTGATCAGCAGCTGATCGAGCTGGTCGCCGTCGGCACGCAGCGTGGCCGCAGGGCCCGCGGTGACGGCGACGGAGACGCGCGTCTCGAGCCGCGCGACGCGCTGCACCCAGGTGGGAACGTCGACCTTGCCGATCTTGGGGGGCGGCAGCCGGGCGAGCCGCGCGTAGCTCGAAAGAAAGCGCGTGAGTGACTCGGAGCGCTTGGCGATCAGCTCGAGGCCTTTATCGAGGTCTTCGCGCGACAGCTCGCTCGAGCCGTTGCCGGAAACGAGCTGCTGCAGCTGCTGTGCCACCGACTTGATCGGCGTGAGCGAGTTGTTGATCTCGTGACCGAGCACACGGATCAGCCGCTGCCAGGCGCGGCGCTCTTCTTCGCGCAGCGCCCGGCTCACGTCGGCGAGCACGACGAACTGATGCGGCCGGCCGCCCTGGCGGAACGCGCCGCGGCGCACTTCCCAGCGGCCGCTCGAGGCGGGGAAGGCGAGGTTGATCACACGCGGCGCGTCGCCCTTGAGGCATTCGCCCAGGCCCAGGTCTGTCGCTGTCCGGCCCAGCAGCCGCTCCGAGCTCTGGGCCAGCAACCGCTCGCCGCTCGCGTTCACGAGGCGCAGCGCCGCGTCTTCGTCGAAGGCGAACACCGCCACGTCGATCTCCCCCATGACGCGCTGCAGCAGCGCCGTCGCCTCGAGCGCGCCCAGGCGGCGTTCCTTCAACTCGTCGGTGAGGACGTTCAGCTCCAGCATCACGAGGCCGAGCGCGTCTTCGGTGTTGGGGCGGCGGGCGCGCAGCGAATAATCCTGCTCGCGCAGCGCGGCCAGCATGTTGGAGAGCGTCTGCAGCGGCCGCACGACGCGCTCGCGCAGCGCGAGCGCGAAGAGGAGCCAGCTGACGACGATCAGGACGCCGAACGTCCAGCGCACGCGGTCGCTCGAGTCGCCGGAGAACAGGAGCCACAGCGCCAGGAGCACGGCCGGGAGCCCGCCCAGCAGAGCCAGGCGCGTGACGTACGACTCGTGCGAGAGCGGCCGCTTTTTCTTCAGAGACCGTGGCGCTCGAGACGCCGGTAGAGCGCGCTGCGGGAAAGCCCCAGCGCCTTGGCCGCGGTGCTCACGTTCCCGCCGGCGCGGGCCAGCGCCTTCTGGATCAGGACCCGCTCCACCTCCTCGAGGCTCATGTCCTCGAGGCGCGCTGGAGCGTCACCCGGTGGCCGCAGGTTCATGTCGACCGTCCGCACCGTGTCGCCCTCGGCGAGCAGCACGGCGCGCTCGACGGCATGGGCCAGCTCGCGCACGTTGCCGGGCCAGCCGTACGCCAGCAGGGCGCGCATCGCGTCGGCGTGAAAATGTTTGAGCGGCTTGCGATAGCGGGTTGCGTACTCTCTGAGGAAGTGCGCAGCGAGGAGCGGGATATCGTCGCGCCGCTCGCGCAAGGGCGGCAGCCGGATCTCGATCGTGTTGATGCGGAACAGCAGGTCTTCGCGGAACCGTCCCGCGGCGACCTCGGCGGCGACGTCGGCATTCGTGGCGGACAGGATGCGCACGTCCACCTTGCGCGTTTTCGACGAGCCGACGCGCTCGAGCTCCCCCGTCTGCAGCACGCGCAACAGCTTGGCCTGCTGCGACTGGGACAGGTTCGCGATCTCGTCCAGGAATAGCGTGCCGCCGTCGGCGACCTCGAAGCGGCCGACGCGGTCGGTCTTGGCGTCGGTGAAAGCGCCCTTGTTGTGGCCGAACAGCTCGCTCTCGAACACGCCTTCGGCGAGTCCGCCGAGGTTCACCGTGACGAGCGTGCGTCCGGCGCGGGCGGAGGCGGCGTGCAGCCAACGGGCGACGACCTCTTTTCCGGTGCCGTGCTCGCCCGTGATCAGGGCATTGGCGTCCGAAGGACCGACGCGCTCCATCAGGCGCAACACCGGCTGCATGGCAGGGGAGGTAGCGATCAGCTCCGGGGTGCCGTCTTTGCGGAGCGAGCGGTTTTCGCTCTCCAGCCGCTGGCTCATGCGAATGGCGCGGCCCAGCTCGATCTGGGTGCGCAGCTGCTGCAAGAGGCGGGCGTTGTCCCACGGTTTTTCGATGTAGTCGCGCGCGCCGCGGCGCATCGCTTCGACGGCGCCTTCGATCGAGCCCCAGGCGGTCATGACGAGCACGGGGAGCGTGGCGTCGAGGGCCTGGAGCCGCGACAGGAGGTCGAGCCCCTCGACTCCACCCGTCGTGTCGCGGGTGTAGTTCATGTCCATCAGCAGGGTGTCGAAGTCGCGCGATTCGACTGCGGCTAGGACTCCACCTGGAGAAGTGGCTGTTTCTACCTGATAGCCTTCTCCCTTGAGGAGCAGGCGCAGGGCCTCGAGGACTGCCGGATCATCGTCGGCTACGAGGAGCCGCGCCGAAAGAGAAGGCACGGTGCTAAAGGTGGTAGGTGGTGGGTGACAGGTGGTAGATGGACTGCAAGAATCGGCTCCCTGGCGCGCTCTTCTGCTCTGTTCCATCCGGGGATCGCGCCCACATTGTCATCTGATGCCACCTCTTACGCGTTCGAGCGCGGTCCGGAGCTACCGCGACCTGCTCGTCTGGCAGCGCTCGATCGACCTCTCCGTCAGTGTATACGATGCGACGGAGCAATTCCCGAGATACGAACTCTACGGGCTGACGTCGCAATTGCGACGGGCCGCTGTTTCGATCCCCTCGAATATCGCGGAGGGACACGGGCGACGTCATCTCGGCGACTATCTCCATCACTTGTCCATCGCGAATGGTTCGCTCAAGGAGCTCGAAACACAGGTGACTATTGCCTTGAAGCGACGGTATCTGAGCCCTGACATCGAACAATCGCTCCTTGATTCCAGTGCCGAAGTCGGTCGCATGCTCACAGGGCTGGCACGTGCGCTGCGCAGCCACAGCCGTCGTTCTTAATCCCTACCACCTACCACCTACCACCTACTACCGGGCCTTCACTTCCACCGTCGCTTCCGCGCGGTCCCATGCGACAGAGAGCACCGACGCGCGTACACCGATTGTCAGCTGCTCGCTGGGAGTTTCCAGCGTACGGACACGCATCGGAACCCGAGCCCAATCCTGCTTCGCGTCGTACTCCGTGCCCCACTGCCCGTGCTGCTTGTTGATGATCAGCTGCCACCCCTTCGCCGACGGAATAGTGAAAAGACTGTAAGTCCCCGCCGGAACGGCCGTCCCGCCGATCACGAGATCCTTGTCGGTGATGAGCTGCGTGGCCTGGTTGGCGCCGGTGCGCCACACCGTGTCCCAGGGCACGACGTTGCCGAAGATGGTGCGGCCGCGGCGCATCGGACGCCCGTAATCGATCTCGACGTGGGCGCCGCCCACGGTCGCGCGCGCGGTGTCCCGCGGCGACAGGTTGCCCAGTCCCTTGCCCGCGAGCTCGCGCGCGGCGAACACCGCCGTCATGCTGTCCACGTCCAGCCCACTCACCCGCTCGGCCAGGAACTTGTCGGTCGTCGCGCGCAGGTCGAGCGATTGCAACCTCCCGGCGCCGTCCATCCGGGCGACGAGGGGTCCAAAGTCGCCATTGGCAATCGCCAGATGCAGCGAGTCCCCGCCGAGGCGGTGCACGGCGTAGCGGATCGTCGCACCGCCGTCGAACAGCGTCAGCTGCGGATCACCCGCAGCCCCGGCGAGTGCGCCGCGGAGCGCGACCTCCCAGGGACCGAACAGGTCCGGCGCGAAGGGCAGGGGCCGGCCGTGGACCGCGCTGCTCTGGCGTCTGGTCGCGGAGTCACGCCGGGTCTCGACCTGCACGCTGTCGTCGCTGTAGCGATAGGTCGTCACGGTGCGGGCGGGCCTGCCTGCCGGGCCTTCGACGAGCGTCAGACTGTCGACGCCGCCGGCACCGAGCACCGCGCGATAGCGATGCACCGAAACGCTGGGCGAGCGCGCTACGGCCACGCCGTCGAGCACCCGGCCGTCGAAGGTGAAGCGCTCGACGGCGATGGTGTCGGTGCCGAGGCGCGTGATGAAGGTGGCGGAATCGGCGTGCTGCGCCTGTGTTGCCAGCGCGACGGTCAGCAGGAAGACGTGCATCTATTTCCCCTATTCTGTTCTGAGTGTCACCATCGGGTCGACCTTCGTCGCCCGTCGGGCCGGGAGCCAGGTGGCCAGGATCGCCACCAAGCCCAGTAACAGGGCAGTTCCCGCGAACGTGATCGGATCCCAACGCTGCACTCCATACAGCATCGACACCAGTGCTCGGCTCGCCACCAGCGCGATCACGAGGCCCGCCACGACGCCGATCACGACGCGCGTGAGGCTCTCGCCCAGCAGCAGCCGCATGACGTCCTTCGGCCCGGCCCCGAGCGCGAGGCGGATCCCCAGCTCGCGCTGGCGCTGCGCCACCGCGTAGCTCGTGACACCGTAAATCCCCACGAGCGCGAGGCCGACCGCGAGCAGCGCGAAAATGCCGAGCAGCGTCGTGTTGAAGCGCCGCGCCGCCGTCTGCCGCCCGATCAGCTGCTCGAGACTCACGAGGTCGCCGATCGGTTGATCGGGATCGACCAGCTTGACCGCGTCCTTCAGTGCCCCCACGAGCGCGAGTGGCGCCCCGCGACTCGACCGCATCACCACCCACATCTCCGGCTGACCCACCTCCTGCACCGACGACAGGTACAGCGTGGGACGCGGGTTGGGTTGCTCCAAAGACGCACTGCGCAGCTCATCGACCACGCCGATCACCGTCACCGGCCGGTCGGACTCGCGCGGTCCCCGGAACGGGAACTGCTTGCCGATCGGATCCTGATTGGGCCACAGCTCGCTCGCGAAGTCCGCGCTCACCACCGCGACCGCCGGAGCCCCGGCCCGGTCTTCGGGTCCGAAGCCGCGCCCGCGCCGGATCGGGATGCGCATGGTGGCGAAGTACTCGGGCGCGACCACGTTCTCGAGTGCCGCGAAGAACGGCTCGGGGTAGTCGGGCCGGACCGGACGCGGGTCGAACGCGACGATCCGGATCCCTCCCGACAGCGGCATCGTCTCCGAGAGCGCGACCCCGGTGACGTCGGAACGTCCGGCCAGCGCGCTCTGCACGCTCTCGAAGAACGTCTTCTGCTGCGGCGCTGTCGGGTAGCGCGACGGCGTCAGGCGGATCCGCCCGGCCAATACGTCGCGCGTGTCGAATCCCGGGCTCACGGCGTTGAGCGCCGCGAAACTCCGCGCCAGGAGGCCAGCGCCGACGAGCAGGACGAGCGCGAGCGCCATTTCGACGACGACCAGCGTGTGCTGCACCCGCTGGCGCCGGCCGCCGGTGCTGCCGGCGCTGTCCTGGCGCAGCCCTTCCTCGATACGGAGAGCCGTGGCGCGCAGCGCCGGCGCCAGGCCGAACGCGATCCCCGTGACGAGGGCGAGCACGGCGGTGAACGCCAGCACGCCGAGATGCAGGCCGACCTCCTGGCTGCGCGGCAGGGCGCGTGGCCACAACGCGAGCAGCGCATCGAGCCCCCACTTCGACACGACGAGACCGAGTCCCGCGCCGCAGACCGCGAGCAAGACGCTCTCGGTCAGGAGCTGCCGGATCAGACGTCCGCGGCCCGCGCCGAGCGCCCGCCGGATCGCCATTTCCCTCCCCCGTGTCGCGGCGCGCGCCAGCAGCAGGTTCGCCGCGTTGGCGCACGCGATCAGCAGCACGAGGCCCACCGCGCCGAGCAACACCCAGAGCCGGCTGCTGACGTCGCCGATCGCCACGTCGCGCAG
>DASTHG010000208.1:0-2177 GCA_035718325.1 Gemmatimonadales bacterium
AGACGATCGACCTGCCACCCCGTCGGTACGGAAAAGTCGACGGCACTGATCGCGACCGGATCGGGTCCGGTATTCCAGATGCTCACCTCGATCTGGACTCGCTGCCCCGCCACCACGATCCCGTCATCGGCCGTACCGTCGACCACGACGCCGGCCGCCTGCGCGATGGCGCCATCGAGGGTGGCGCGCTGCTCGTCATTGCCGGGAGGGAGCGCGGCGGCGGCACGCGCGAGCAGCGGCACGATCCGCTCCGGGGCATACGGCGTCAGCGCCGCGCGGGCGGAGTCGATCAGCGCCGCATAGAGCTTGGGGCCGGGCCAGGCGGTATCCACTCCCGCGAAGAAACCGGGACCGTTGCCCACCTTCGATTCGACCAGCATCGCGCGCGAGAAGGCGGGACCGAGTCGCTGCAGCTGGCCCATGTCCTGTGAGCGGTGCCGGCTGCGCCCCGCCATCGCGATCTGGAAGTAGGACTGCCCGACCAACGGATCAAGTCCGCCGGTCGGTGTCGTGATGGTCGTCCCCGACGTGTCGAAGTTCGTCGACCGATAGAACTTGACCGGTCCCCAGGTGGAGTCGCGCAGCAGGTCGAAGGCCTGCCGGGCCACCATCCCCGCCACCTGGTGCTGGCCGTGCCCGTCGCGCGGCGTCCCCGAAAACACCGAAACGATGACTTGCGGCCGGAACCGCCGGATCACGTCCACCACGTCTCGGAGCACCGAGTCGCGCTGCCACAGGCGCAAGGTCTCGTCCGCCGACTTCGAGAAGCCGAAATCGTAGACGCGCGTGAAGAACTGGTGTGCGCCGTCGATGGAGCGGGCTGCAAGCAGCTCTTCACTCCGGATAATGCCCAGCTCGGGGCCGAGCTCCTCGCCGATGAGGTTCTGTCCGCCCTCGCCACGATTGAGGGAGAGGTAGGCAGCCTGGGCGCCGAGACCGCGCGACAGCCAGGTCAGGAGCTGGGAATCTTCATCGTCGGGATGGGCGCCGATGACCAGGACGCGCTTGTTGGCGCCGAGCTGGCGCAGCGCGTTGGCCAACGCCGCGACGCCGCCGGTCCCGGCGGGGCCGAGCTGCTGCCCCCGCACGGCTCCGGCGGCGCCGAACCCGAGAGCCGCCAGAACGAGAAGTGCGCGTCGCACTATTGGGTAAGGTACATGGTGCCATCCCTCATAACGAACCTGATGCATTGCAGTTCCGTAATATCCCGCGGTGGGTCTCCTGCAACGGCGACGATGTCCACAAACCGTCCGGGGGGCGACCGACCCGGGAATACCTGGGTGCGGCGCATGAAGATCTCCGGAGGGCGTTGGGCGACGCGAATCTAGTACATTAGTATTTGATATGACTACCACCGCCGCCCCCTCCAAGCCCAAGGTCTCGGCCGACGAGGCGCGCGCCGTCGCCGAAGCGGCACGCGAGGAGCAATGGGTCGCGCCGAGCTTCGTGCGCGATTTGTTCCTCGGGAAGTTGCGGATGGACCTGATTCACCCCTACCCGCTGCAAGACCCGGCTGAGGCCGAACGGGCAAAGCCGTTTCTCGACAAGCTGCACCGCCTGCTGGCGGGCGTGGATTCGGACAAAATCGATCGCGAGGGCGAGATCCCATCGGATATCGTCCAGGGGTTGAAGGACATCGGGGCCTTCGGGATCAAGATCCCGAAGGAGTACGGCGGGCTCGGCCTGTCGCAGCTCTCCTACATGAAGGCGATCGAGCTGGTGTCGTCGGTCGACGGCTCGATCACCGCGCTGCTCTCGGCGCACCAGTCGATCGGCGTACCGCAGCCGCTCAAGATGTTCGGCAGCGACGCGCAGAAGAAGAAATACTTCCCGCGCCTCGCCAAGGGCGCCGTGTCGGCATTCGCGCTCACCGAGCCGAACGTCGGCTCCGATCCCGCCGCGATGGAGACCACCGCCGAGCTCACGCCCGACGGCAGCGCCTGGATCCTGAACGGCGAGAAGCTGTGGTGCACCAACGGCACGATCGCCGAGCTCTTCGTCGTGATGGCCCGCACACCGTCGAAGGTGATCGGCGGCAAGGAAAAGAAACAGATCACGGCGTTCATCGTGGAATCGAATACGCCGGGCGTGAAGGTCGAGCATCGCTGCCACTTCATGGGGCTCAAGGCGCTGTACAACGGCGTCATCACGTTCACTAATGTCCGCGTCCCCAAGGA